>JBHIDR010000083.1:0-1512 GCA_046760225.1 Candidatus Aenigmatarchaeota archaeon | reverse complement strand
GCCCTCCCAGACCTCTCAGAGACTGTTGTGGTCTTGAGCTCCTCAATTATCTCGTCTATTGTGCTAGCATTAGAGTCAATGGGCCTGCAGCATGGAACGCATCCTATGCTCCTGTACCTCTTGCCGTTTTTGGCAAAGTAAAGGTCTGTGACAGGCATCCCTTCCCTCTTCACATACAGCCATATATCAAGCTCTGTCCAATGCAGCAGCGGATGCACCCTGATGTGCGTCTGGTCATCTGACTTTGTTTTGAACTGATCCCATAGCTCGGGTGGCTGGTCCTTATAGTTCCATTTGAACTCGACGTTTCTTGGAGAAAAATATCTTTCCTTTGCACGTATTCCATGCTCGTCCCTCCTTATGCCAAGAAGTAGCGCCTTGAGATTGTGTTTGGATATTGTGAGCTTTAGCGCATTTGTCTTCAGCTCTGTGCAGCACTGAAGCCTGCCCTTGCCCGGGCACATGCCTCCCTTGATTGCCTCCTTGTTCTTCCCAACAATCAGGTTAAGTCCCCATTCCTTTGCATACTTGTCCCTGAATTCATACATCTTCGGGAACTTGTATCCTGTATCTATATGTATCACAGGAAATGGTATTTTGCCGAAAAATGCCTTTCTTACAAGCCACAGGAGCGCTGTTGAGTCCTTTCCAACTGACCAGAGCATGGCAACATCCTTGAACTGCTTGTAAGCCTCCCTTATAATGTAGATGCTCCTGCTCTCAAGCTCATCCAGATAGTCAAGTCTCTTCATGCTTTCACCTATATATATCCAAGTGCCTTTAGCCTCTTCTTCACCCTTTCTCTGCTCTCCTTTGTAAACGGTTTTCCTGTGCTCTTGCCTTCATACTCAAGAATGCGTAAAATAAAGGTGACGTAACTTGAAACAGAAGTGAAGCCTGTATTTTTCATTCTCCTTTTAATTTTGTTCATAAGTGGTACTGGCAAGGTTATAGAAGTGAAATTATGATCACGTTTTTTGATTATGTTATTTAATGGTTTTTTAGAGTCGATAATAGAAATTACAGGCACGTTGTTAATTTCTTCACTTTCAGCATATACAGAAATAATTAGATCGGTCTTGGCTGAATCATGCTTATGTTTAATAAAGTCCTTTGCAAATAACTCCAGTTCTACATTCTTAATTTTTCCAGCAGCATCAAGCAATTCATAATCAGGTGATGTTTTTTTTCGCTTTTTTATTATTTTCTTAAATCCGAATTTTTGGAAATTCTTTTCAAACCATTTTGAGAAATCTGCCTCGTCCCTGAAAGGGTTACTCTTTTCAAATACACTAATCAGGTCATTTAGGATTTCTTCATATGAAGCGTCCCTCTGTGAGGCTAGGATTTTTAATTTTCTTCGTAAACTATTGGATATTTGTATCGTGGTGTTACCCATATAGTTTATATAGAACTATAGCTTTATATAGATTATCGTCACATGTATCCCAGGGCCTTCAGCCTTTCCTTGATTTTTGCTTCCTCTTCCTTGGTGTACACTCCCTCCCCTTC
>JBHIDR010000082.1:0-1586 GCA_046760225.1 Candidatus Aenigmatarchaeota archaeon | reverse complement strand
GTTCTCAATATAGCCATTTTATCATTCCAACCAGTCAATTACCCTTGTGTATTTTCTGCCCCTTCCTTTAAAAATGTTTTCCATTTTCCTGGCAACTTCCTGTGCGTCAGCACTAGTAGTATTTATTTCCCAAACCTTTTTATGCTTTTTCCTTGCTTCATGGCTTATTATGCCTATGAATTCTGCTTCCTTGTTTTCCTCTATTTTTGCCCTGCTCCATCTTTTTTTCTTCAGCCTTTTTGCAAGCACATCTGGCTTGCATCGGAGCACAATCACTATGTCAGCTTTTAGCTCATGGGAGATATGGGAATCAATAACAAGGTTGGGCTCCTCTTTTACAAGGTTGCTTACAAATTCCCTTACCTTGCGCAGGTCTGCCACATAGGTCTTCCTTGACCTGTCATAAAACGAATATAGCTTGTGCTTTTTTATTACCCTGTTGAGGTCAAGGCGCTTATATTTGATTTTCTTTGCAAGCAGCTTTGACGCCTTGCTCTTTCCTGTTCCAGGGGTTCCTGATACTGCTATTATCATGCTATGCACCAAACAGCCCGGTAAAGAAGGAGACTATTGCATCAATTATTCCCTGAATTGCCCCAAGTATACCTTTTTCCTCAGTGACAGTGAAGTGCAGTGATGCTGATGTAGAGAAATCAGCTGAGGATGCAAAGACCTGTGCAACGTTATCACTCTCACTTTCTGGTGCAAAGCTGAGCTCGATTGCCTGGGTTGCATCAGGCGCAAGTGTAACTGTTCTTGTTTCCTCACCAAGGGTTATTCTGACCACCTGCTCAGCCGAAACAAGGTTCTTTACCTCCACTGTTATTGTTGCGCTTTCACCGACCTTGATTTCCTTTTGTTCTGATTTGACTGTGATGTCAAAGGGCTTTGAAACAACCACGCTGATGTCCTTTGCATCAAGGCTGCCATCGCTGTAGGCAAAAACCTTGAAGCTCTGGGAAGGGGCTTTCCATTCTGCCTGATCCAGGGCATATTCACCATAGTCAGTGAATATATGGGCACCGGGCGAGGAGGCTGAGAAACCTTCTCCTGGGACCAGGGTGGTCTTGTCAACAACCAGTGTCACAGCTTCTCTGAACTCTTCCTTTGATTCGAGCACAACTTCCTGCCTTTTGTCCTCACCTGCATATGGGTATACTATGAGGTCGCATGTGTACCTTACGTTCCTGTTTAAACCAACGGGAAGCTTGAAGACAGTATAGAGGGTTCTTGAGCCGCATAGGTAGATGAGCTCTTCAGGCTCCAGTGGCTCAAGGAACTCCTTTCCCTCGCTTATGCAGCTCTTGGCTATTACCTTTGTGAGCGCGCAGCCATCCAGATTAAGGTCTGTTTTCATTACTGCATGCCCGTTCCATAGGTTGCTATCAAGAAGAGTGTTCTCTGTTTCTATGAGTGGCTCTTCCTTGAAGTCCAGTATAGTGAAACTGACATCTGTTGGGTTTATCTTCAGGCTTATTCCTGGTGCTCCGCGGGCTGTTGCAACAACCTCGGGGAAATAATTGTCAGAGAGAGTTGCGAACTTGATGTGCGTTGCATCCACAAACCCTGTTTCTGCCCATGTTGGG
>JBHIDR010000081.1:0-1606 GCA_046760225.1 Candidatus Aenigmatarchaeota archaeon | reverse complement strand
CACTGGCTCTGAAGACTCAAAAGATATTTGTGTTCCACCCTTTAGGTCTATGTCAAGTGAAAGACTCCCCATAAACAGCATAAAGTAACCTATGGAAAACAACAGTATCAATAGTGGTATTATCATCTTGCTCTTGTAGTTCATATTCATAACCTTTGAGACAAATATATATATAAACTTTTAATTAAAGCATATTCTTTGGGGCGTAAAATGAAAATAGGAATAATAGGGTGTGGTATTGTAGGAGCATATCTAGCATGGAAGCTTGCAAAGGAACATGAAGTATTTGTGTTCGAGGAAAGGAAGAGAATAGGGGGCAAGCCGTGTTCCGGCCTAATTTCAGAAAGGCTGTGGAATTTTATCCCGAAGAACAAGAGGCTCTTAAAACATAAGATAAGGTACTGCAACATAAATTTCCCGAAGAAAACAACAACCCTTTATTTTAATCCCAAGATGATGGTAATTGACAGGAGCGGTTTGGACAGGCATGTTACGAGGCTTGCCCAGAAGGAAGGGGCAAAAATATACAAGGGATATAAGGCAAAGAGGATGTTCTTCCATGGGAGGAAGAGGCCGCAGATTTCATTTGAAAATAAGAAGAGAACCAAGGTATTTGAATTTGACAGGATAATCGGTGCTGATGGTGCGCTGTCTTTTGACAGGAAGGAGGTGGGAGCAAAGGAACCTGAGTTCAGGCTAGGCATCTATACTTACAAAAGACAAAGGAACAAGAGGAACGTGGTTGAGACCTTTCCACTGAGAAACGGGTTTTCCTGGAAGATACCAAGAAAGGACAATATTGAAGTGGGGGCTATTGAGAACAAAAAGAAGACAAGTAAGGAATTTGAAAAGGTAAGAAGAAAGTTCAAGATAGCCAAGAAATCTAGAAAACACTCCGCCCTGATACCGATGGGTGTTGTGACAACAAATTCGAAGACAGTTGCACTGTGTGGTGATGCAGCAGGGCTTACAAAGCCATGGAGTGGGGGAGGCGTGATATGGGGTCTGACTGCTGCAGATATTTTGGTAAGCAGTTTCCCGAACTTTAAGGCTTACAACAAAAAGATAAAGAAGAGGTTTGTTTCACAAGTAATGATCGGAAGGCTTATGAATAAGGCTGTAATTTTTACTGGAAAAATGTTGCCCTGGTTTTTGCCCCATGAAATAAGATTCGATTCTGATTTCATGTAAAGCTTAAATCCTTAACTATTCTAATAAAAGTCATGACAGTGACCAAAGCAGTGATACCAGCAGCGGGGTTGGGCACAAGGCTCCTGCCTGCAACAAAAAACCAGCCCAAAGAGATGCTACCAATAATCGATACACCGACCATACAGTACGTTGTTGAAGAGACAATAGCTTCAGGAATAGACGACACTCTAATTATTACGGGAAAGGGCAAAGGTTCTATGGAAGATCATTTTGACAGGACCCTTGAGTTGGAAAGAATTCTAAAAAGAAAGAGGATGAAAAGACACTAAAGGATATCAAGAGGATAGGGAACCTGTCTGATATAATAACTTATGTCAGGCAGAAGCAGAGAAAAGGACTTGGCCATGCTATTCTTTGTGCCAAGAAGTACATAAGGGACGATGACTTTGCAGTG
>JBHIDR010000080.1:0-1688 GCA_046760225.1 Candidatus Aenigmatarchaeota archaeon | reverse complement strand
GTCTTTGTGATCATAATTGGCATGATACAAATTTCACTTGGCCTTCTGGCATCGATTCTTTTCAGTCTCCTCTTATTAAGACCCCTCCTCTTATTTACACATATTGTCCTTCAAACTGGGCTATTGTTTAATTACTATTTCATTCTTTGGAGTCTTGCAATTTTCAGCTTCTTTTCAGTAATCAGTGGAGTCTTTCTGGTTTATGGAGCACGAGAGTCACAAGGAAGAGCTTGATATGAATACAAAAGGTGAACTAGGAGGACTGCTCTTTGCGACAAAGATGGCATTAGGTGGCGCCATCGGATTCGAAATTTTCCAGTACCTAGGCCTTGCATATACAGCATTAGGCGGATCTGAAGGGGGATCAGCTGTTGTTTCTGCGCTTTTAATCTCTGGGATTTTGAATATTCTAACAATGCTCAGCTATTGCGAGCTGTCTGCAATTCTGCCCGAAGAAGGTGGGGAATACATATATGCAAAGGCTGCCTTTGGTGGCTTCATCGCCTTTTCCGCTGGCTGTGTCAGATGGCTTAGCAGTGTAATGGGTGGAGCCCTCGCCGCACTCATCTTCGCTGAACAACTTCATAGATTTTTCTTACCATTATTCATGCAATTAACAGGAATATCAACAGCCGAGCTTATATTGGCGCCTTCCCCAGATATGGTACTCGCGATAGCCACTATAGGTATAATAGCTATACTGACAATGGTCAGCGTTAGAGGAACGAAAAAGCTTGGAACACTTGTACTCATTTTGATCATCATCATTTTTGCGATTTTTGTATTGAAAGGATCACTGCATTTGCAAGAAACATCTGATCTGAAGCCCCCTAAAGAGGTATTGTTTGGCATAGAAAATATGCCCGGCTTCTTCTTGGCAATGACATTGATGCTCCAACCGTTTTTAGGCATGAGGGCCCTCGTAGCGGGTGTTTCTCGCATGGAGAAACCAGAAAAAAACGTTCCAAAAGCACTTATACTGTCAACATTGCTGCTGATGCTTGTCTATGGCTGTGTTGCTTATGTTGCAGTGTCAGCGTTATCCGTCAACCAAAACAATGACCTTATTGCTGATGAGCCTTCGTTGCTGTTGAACTTAGCCGCTGATAAAGTGATACTACCAGATACTATCCATGTGGGCGCCATTCTTATGGCGCTTGTTGCAATAGTTGCGTGCATTTCTGCAATCAGAACCTCCTTAATGGTTCAGTCAAGCATCCTTCGTGGAATGAGTCGAGATAGATACTTGCCGAAGATTCTACTGTCCGATCACCGAGACTTTGAGACCCCTTACACGGCCATTATTGCCAGCTCGCTTTTCATAATTGCATTCAGCGTTTTTGGAGTGCGACTTAGAAGGGAGTCTCTGGCGTATGCTGCAGCTTTGTTTTCTATTCTAGGTTTTGCTTTGGTAAACTTATCCGTTATAGCCCTCAGAAAAAGGGAACCTTACCGGTACAGACCCTTCAAAATTCCGTTATATCCTATTCCTCCCATCGCAGGAATTGTCGTCTCTTTTGGGCTTTTTGCATCTAGGTTCCTAACTACTGAAGTCAGTGCCATAGATATGCACGCTGTTGGATTTTTGTTAATTTTGGTTCTTCTAGCATATTATCTGAGAATGGTTGGTCGTGACAGGTTGAAAGTCGCTGTGGGAGGAATAAGCTTGGGCATTGGAACTTTTGGAA
>JBHIDR010000079.1:0-1748 GCA_046760225.1 Candidatus Aenigmatarchaeota archaeon | reverse complement strand
TAAAGCTGTCTGTTGCTGTTACAACACACTCCCATTTCTCTGCCTCGCTCTCTATCTCATGGCTTGCTGAGTATTCCACGTTGGCCTTGTTCTCAGAGACAGAGTCGAACTCTGGTACGTGTACAGAGTCCCTGTACCATTTGACTTCCACTTCATGGCTGTCATCAGGATCCATGTCGGTTATTGTCCATTTGCATGTCATAACAGGCTCATTGTATATGATGTTTGCTGACACCTCAGGCGGGTCATACACATAAACACTTGTCCTTGCTGCTGGTGCAAGGACTAATGAAGGAAGCGCAATTAAAATCAGCAAAAAAACAATGATTCTCATAAGATTAATTTATTCCTGATTAATTTAAGCTTTTTTACTTTTTACACAAAAGTGCTTTTGTGCCCTTTACACCGTTTATTTTTCTTATGTATTCTTCGACATATCTGCTAATTTCGTTATGATCCTTTCCTTCTAATTTTACAATAAAATCGTATTCACCGAACAGAGCATATATTTCCAACATCTTTTCATCATTAGATATTTTTCCATATACTTCATCTTCCTTTTGTGGCCTTGTAGATATGAGGTAGTAACCCAGTGCCATAATTACCATCCTATAAAGGGCAGGAAAAGCATAAAAATGATTAGCATTTAAATCTTGTCTTCGTCATCGAAATCTTTTGCTTCAGCAACAATGTACCACTTTATGAGATTAATGCCCCATATCTTGCCCATGCAACCAATATGGGATAAAACATTTAAGCTTGCAATTTCACTGCTTGCCTTTTCCTGAGTCTGTCTGTTTTTTCTCCTATTCTTTGCCTAAGGTATATAACAAGTTCTTCATGCCTTTCCAGGTCGCTCTTCTTCTCTACTCTTGGAGCATAGAAGTTCCTTACCATGGGCTCTACCACATCCCAGTGTTTGTCAGGATAAAGTGTTTCTACTTCATCAACAATATCATTGAGCCTTTCCACGTCTACAGAACCATCCTTAAGGCCAGCAGCAACAATTACCCTGTCTGCGTAGAGCTCAGTGACCTGGGACCTCAGGCTTATCTCAGAGATGCTGTTGAATATTTTTTTCAAATATCTCTTGTGCTTGCTCGGGAGTATCCTCATCTCTTCCTTCTTGGCCCTCCTGAAAGTAGCATTAAAGGATACCTCGTCATACCACGGGCCATCTCCTCTTGAATTCAGGACATCAAGCTCAATGGTGACGTCACCAGAGACTGTTGATCTTTTCCCTTTGACCCTTTTGTAATGGGACCTGTTCTCGGAACATATTTTCCATCCGCTTTTCCTGCCCTTGTTCCTCTGCATTGTGCAGAAGGTAAGGTACGAGGAGAAGCATCCTGGAGAATATGTCTTTGTTATGCCATCTGTGTCCTCTTCCACCCATTTCTTCTTGTAAAGTGAAACAAAGGAATCAAAAAGGTCATCCTTGAAGTGTTTTGCCTTTATTTTTATGTTTTCCACCATGCCCTCTATTGCATAGAATTCTGTGTCTGGTTTTCCATCCGGCCTTATGATTTCCCTTTCAGCTATTCTTCCTTCCTCCTTCAGCCTCTTTATGCAGATTCCAAGGAAATGGGTGTGGTAGAACGGAGAGCCACTATACTGGTCTGCTCGGAACCCGCCGAATGTTCGTGGTTCCAAGTCTATCAGACTGTACAGCACCTCCTTTGCGTCCTCTATTTTTTCTTCCTCGTAAACCCCGGATTCTTTTGCCTTTGCCATATCCTATATTTATC
>JBHIDR010000078.1:0-1916 GCA_046760225.1 Candidatus Aenigmatarchaeota archaeon | reverse complement strand
TCCACTATTATGGCAAAAATTTTTACATCTTCTCCAGAAAGTCTTTTTAATAAATACTCGGTTGCATCATCCGAAACCTTTGAGGCCTTTAATTCATGCTTCTTTTTAAATTTCTTCTTCAATTTCTTCTGCCTGGTTTTCTTGATAATTCTGTCAAAAATCGTGTCGTCATCGTTTACCAAAAGTGTTAATATAAAATATCTGCTTGAACTCTTGCTGAAGCCCATATCCCCTGATTCATCTACATGTACATAGAGCATTGTATAAATTACTGTAATTTGAAGGTATTTAAACTCTTCCCATCATGAGCTTGATTATGTCGGCTACATTTCTGCTACCCCCCAACGCATAATACAACAGTTGTTCTATCAGTTCTATACATGTTCTTCTCAATGACTTGCCTATGGTGGATGCAAGTACAACCCTCCCGAGAACGCTCTCCGTAGCACCAAGCCTTAACAGGCTGTGAGACAGGAACACTATATGCCAATGTTTCTTTATGGCTCCGATGTCCCTGAACTGGTACCTGCCCAAACCAAGGTGCTGTTTGGTATCCCTGTAGAAGGCATCTATCTTGCCCCTCCACATATAAGCAGCCAGTATCCTTTTGGCATGGTCCTTCCTGTTTGTTGCAAGATAAAGGGTATCTTTGCCATGCTTCGATATTATCAGTCTTGCCTTTCTCCCCAGGGAATTGAAATAGACCAGTTTTGTATAGACAAACAGCTTTTTCCCGTTGACAACGAATTCCCTGAACTTTTTCTTTGGTATGGAAGCATCATATTTCGCTATGCTGACGAATCTACCTCCGCTCACCCTGACCAACAGGCTGCTCTCACACGAACCTATCCAGAACTTTCCGAATGACTCTATGAATTCCGTGAATTCGTTGCACGTGTACCAGGAATCAAAGACATATGTCAATACAGGCATGCCCATGCTTATGCCGTCTTCCACAAGCTCTTTTGCGAACTGTATCTTGGTTTTGAACTCCTGTTCTTTGGTTACATCATCCTTCTTCACGTAAAGCCTGTAGTCTATGGGATAGTTTGTCTTCCTGTCTGCATAGTGCAGGCTGACAAGGTTGTGGCCATACACATATCTCCCCTTTGCATGGTCAAAGTATTTGCCTATGCCTGGTATGTGCTTTCCGGTCTTCTCTATTATGGTGTCATCTATTATGCCAATACCGTTTCTGTTCCACCTTGTCTCGTTGTGATTCTGGAGTTCAGCAAGTCTTTGACTGTTTGCATCTGAACTGTTCCATTCGTATTCTTTGATGAAGTAGTTCATGGCCCTGCTGCTGGGAGCGCTGAGGAACAAAGAACTCATGCCTGCCACGGTTTTGGTTCTTGAGACAATAAGACCGGTGGCATACCTTGTCATGTGCTTGATTTGGTGATAGCTTAATGGCAAGACACTGACAAAATCTGTTATCCATGATGGGGGTGAAATGATTGGTATCATGGATAATATTATTTGGTTAACTATAATTTCAGCTTAACGCATAATTATTTAAAGGATGTTTATAAACCTTCAAACTTTAGAATTTAAAATTAACCTACACAAACCTCTCCCCTTCCTTTCTCATAGCCTCGGAGAACTTCCTGACCTTCTCACTGACTTTCCTCGCGTTTTCGAAAGCGGTTCCCACGTGTATCCCCTGTGCTCCCGCCCTTATGAGATCACCGGCCTGTTTATGGTTTTTCACGCCGCCTGCATATATGTATATGGTATCCCTGCTCAAGGCCTTCCTGACTGTGGAAATGAATTTGGGATCAGGCGGACTGGGAGCCCCGGAACCTGAATCCGTCAGAATAAGTCTCATCCCCAGCATTTCTCCTGCCATCGCGTATTGTGCAGTTATGTAAGGCTTGTTTCTCGGTAAGGGGTTGACATCCCCGATATAACCAACG
>JBHIDR010000077.1:0-2009 GCA_046760225.1 Candidatus Aenigmatarchaeota archaeon | reverse complement strand
GCTCCATCACCCTTGCTTCTCCTTCAAAATCCCTGCAGATAAAGCCAATCGTGATGAAGTGGGCATCCTCCCTTATATCATTTGTGATGCTGAAAAACTCCAATGAGAGGGGTTTTATTCCGGTCTCCTCCTCTAACTCCTTTCTTGCGCATTCCTCAAAGGATTCGCCAAAATCAAGCTTCCCACCAGGAAAGGTCCAGGTCCCTTCCCCATGGAGCATGCTGTCTGCTTTCTCTGGGTCCTCATGCCTATGCCCGAGCAGAACCTTCCCATCCCTAAGAAGCATTATTCCAACACCAGCTCCTGTTATCCCCGGCATAGAATCAATTATAGTATTTAACCCCAAAATCCGTTCAAATTCACCTTAAACTCCATCCTTATGTGACTCTTTACAGCCCATCCAAGGCTCTTCTTTTCATTGAACAGTCTGTATGTCACATTCTTCCTTGCAGATTTCCATCCCTGCTCCTGAGGATTGAGTTCAGGGGATTTGGGTGGCAGAAACTCAACGATAAGTCTGTGTTTGTTTCTCTCAAAGAACTTTATTGTTTTCTTTGATGTATGAGATGGAGCAGGGTCCAGTATCAGTGCTATCTTCTCATGGAATCTGAAAAGATAGCGCACAGAGCTTATGAAGGTGTCAGAGTTTATGACATCGGCTGTGCAGCAATGGTTCTCATCATCTGATGAAACACCGAAAAAGCAGATTCTATTACTCTTACCCCTCTCCTTTCCATTGACCAATTGAACAGGTTTTGAACCCTTCGGGGCCCATAGCTTGGTTGGAGTCGGATTGAGAACCATTATTGCCTCATCCTGTGCAAACGGTTTGAAGCCCTTATTGTTCCATTCAGGTATCTTTTTTTATATGCTCCCTGAAAGCTTCTTGTTTCTCAGTATCTGCCTCTATGTGTCTTGGTCTAGCCGTTATCAAGGACGATCCAAGCCTTCTGAGAAGCCTTGATATAGAATTCGGATGGTATTCTTTGCCATATCTTTCCCTGATATATGCTCCCACCATCTTTGTTGTCATTGGTGTGTGTTTTAATTTCCTCACAAGGCCCTTTTCCTGTTTCCTTGTCAGGTATCTGTTATGCCCACCACTTCCAGGCTTTCTGTAGAGACCTTTGATACCATGTCTTCTGAATCTCTGTATCCAGTCATTTACAGTAGACTGGGGCATCCTGAACATTCCTTCTATTTCCCTTTGCGTTGCTCCTTTCTTTGTATGCCACATTATCAGAAGCCTCTGCCTTATTGTATTATCCCTTTCACTGTCTATAAGTCTTTCAAGCTCTAAAACACTTGTTGAAGCAAAATAATCCATCAGCACCACCTCTTTATGGTGCTTAATATTATTTGGATTACTGGTTTATATAGACCGAAATTAGCGGTTATTTACTATAAGACCTTTCCGGCGTTGAGACACATCAAGTTGGCATAAGCCACTTAACTTCAATATCCTTTGTGTAGTGGTTATAGATCAGCATCCTCAGGTTGTATGCACACGTCTTGTCAATACCCTCATTATCAAGCCTATCTGTCCTTCTTTTGAGGACTGGACGGGGGAACCTGCCTTTGAGGACAGAGTATACATTCTCAGAGATGGACCTACCATGATACTCTTCCAGCCACTGCTGGGCATTGTTTACCAAGTCTAGAAGCATCTTCTTCTTTGCCAGGGATCCCTTGGCATTTATCACTGCATCAATTCTTGGATATATCCTTGGCTTTGCTCCATACTCAGCGATCCTGGTGCAGTTGGCCAGCGTGTAATACATTGCGTCAGCAAGCACAAAATCAATCCGCTCAAACACCTTCCCTGTCTCTTCAAGAAGAGGTATGAGGAATGGTGATTCATCTCCTGGTCCGTTCACTGCTGACGCAGAGAACATCTTGTATTCCACACCAACCATCCCTATAAGCATTCTGTAGGCAGCCTTCTTTTTGTCATCTCCCCTATCATTCTCATAGTTCTGCTTGATGCTTGTAGTCATTCCTGTCCCATC
>JBHIDR010000076.1:0-2035 GCA_046760225.1 Candidatus Aenigmatarchaeota archaeon | reverse complement strand
CTGCCTAACAGATGAAAGCAGCTCTGCAACTGTGCCATCAAAATCAGTTGAAATATATTGCGGCTTGTAGGAAATCTTCATTTCCTTTACCACCCCTCCTTTGTCAGCCTTTATCTCACCAGCAAGTATCTTTGCAAAAGTAGTTTTTCCAAGTGCATTGCTTCCGAATATTCCGAGTATCTCTCCTTTTTTCACATCACCTTCCTTTATTTTCAAAGAGAAGCCTGGGAAGTTCTTTTCAATTGCACTCCACTCCAAGTATATTTCCTCTTCACCCTCCCTTGCAATCTTTGCAACACCAAAGTGTATTGGCTCTGACCTTATCCTTACATTGTCTTCCTTTATGTAGCCGTCAAGGAAAGCATTTATTCCCACCCTCGTGCTGTATGGCTTTGAAACAACACCGAACGCTGAAGGCACGCCATAGAAGACGTGTATCCTGTCTGCAAGGAAGTCAAGTGTTGCAAGGTCATGCTCAACAACCACAACAGCTGCCTCCTTTGCCAGTTCTCTTAGCAATTTGGCCATCTGCAGCCTCTGAAAGACATCAAGATAGCTTGATGGCTCATCAATATAATAGATATCAGCCTTCCTGTTTGCTGCAATAGCAATAGCAACCCTTTGCAGCTCCCCACCAGATAATTTGCTCATTTCCCTGTCCAGTACTGACTCAAGCTGGAGCTTCTTGACAATTTCATTTGTCTTGTTCCTTTCGCTGTGCTCTTCCAGCACCTCCCTGATCGTTCCCTTAACATTTGAAAGAATGTCAATTACCTGCGGCTTCACAACAGTTGTTATCTTTTTCTTCTGCAGCTCTTCAAGGTATGCCTGCATCTCTGTGCCGCGGAAGAGCTTTATAATCTCTCTGGGCTCAGCTTCCTTTTCTTCCCCTAGGTTGGGCTTTATCTCACCACCCAGTATGTTAAGTGATGTTGTCTTTCCAACACCATTAGGACCAAGAAGACCAACAACCTCGCCCCTTACTGGACAAGGAAGCCTGAAAAGTGCAAATGCATTTACTCCAAATCTATGGATTGGCTTTTCCTTTAATTGTTCAGGTGTGTTTACAACAGTTATAGCAAAAAAGGGGCACTTCTTAACGCAGAGGCCACACCCGATACATAGACCTTCATCTATCTGGGCCTTGCCATGCTCCCCAATAAATAAACATTTCTCACCTGCCCTGTTCACTGGACATACTGCAATGCACGGCTTTCCTGACTTATCAGGCCTGCACAATGACTTGTCAATAACAGCTATTCGCATAAGACTTGTTCAACTCTGTCTTTTTTAAGCTTTTACTCAAAAACAAGCTCTGCATCCTTGTTATAGACGTCCTTTATCAGGTTCCTGAATGTCTCCTCAGAAAACAGCAGTCTATTCTTCTGGCTCAGCGGCAACCTTACCTTCAGGACCTCTCCTTCAGAAGAATAAAGAGTGTTTATTCCTTCTAGTGGCACTGGCTGTATTATGTTCTGCACGAATGTCCTGAACTCACCTTCCTCAAGCACCCTTATGGGTTTCTCGTACTTCTTTGCCAGTGCCTTCACAACAACACCGCTCTTGCCAACAAGCTTTGCACCATCGCCCTTTCCTGCAACAAGAACAAGAATCTCAGAATTCATTGCCTTCTTCATCTTGACATCCTTGAGGCTCTTTATCCTCTCGCTCATCTCAAAGAGCATCCTTGATACATCAACATCATCCTGTGTTATTCGCCCTTCTTCAAGCTTTTTCTGGCATCCGCTGCACAAAATATCTGAGTTCAGGCAAATTTCACATATCGGCATCTGCATGGTTAAATATAATAATCTGAAACTTATATAAAGATAATCAGAAGTGTTCAAGATGGTTGAAAAAATATTCTATGAGGATGCCTATGCAAAGGAAGCAGAGGCAAAGGTAACCAAGATAGAGGGCAACAGGGTATGGCTTGATAGGACAATATTCTTTGCCTTTTCAGGAGGACAGGAATCAGATTCAGGCAAAATAAACAACATAAAGCTCACAGATGTGCAGAAGGAAGGTGAGGAAA
>JBHIDR010000075.1:0-2150 GCA_046760225.1 Candidatus Aenigmatarchaeota archaeon | reverse complement strand
CCCAGAAGAAGGGGTTAGCCCTGAAGATAGCTTCTTGGTGGGCGAAGAAGAGCTGATTGTAGAAGAACTTATCAATGTAAAGAACAACTTCAATATCCAGTTCTTCATCGATAAAGACAAGAGCATATATTGCATCGGGTATGGGATACAGATTACAACTGATGACGGGGAGTATGAGGGCACCATCTGCTTCTTGAACAATGACCCCAATCCAAAGCTGCTTGAGGTAACAAATGATGCCTGCGCAAACATAGCAGAGAGGGGCTATTTCGGCTTCCTTGGATTTGACGTGCTTGAAGACGATAACGGAGATTACTATATTGTTGATGCCAACATCAGAATAAACGGTTCTACTTCCGTGCACCTGATTAAGGACAAGCTGCTACCAAAGCTAGGAGATTATGCATACATGACTTCATTTGATTTGGGAGCAGAAAGCCCAACAGAGGCCATAGAGAAGATAAGTGAATACGGGATTTTGCTGTCCTTATCGCACAAAGAGCAGGGCAAGTACAAGGCCTTTGCCATGTTTGCTGTTGAGACGAATAAGCCTGAAGATGCAATTTCAAAGGTAAATGAATTTTTGGAGGCTAACAAATGATCAGCAAGCTAAAGGAACTTGTAAATATTCCCTCTGTAGCAGGTGAAACCGCAGAAATAGACAAAGCCCTGGGCAAGATAAAGGAATACCTGGGAAATAGCTTCTGTTTTAAGGAGTACAAGCAAGGCAGCCTGAAAAGCTTATTGGTATCTAAGGTACCGAAAACAAAGTTTAAGGTCTTGCTTTATGGGCATATAGACGTGGTTTCAGCTAAAGAATACGAGCTTAAAGAAGAGCATGGCAAGCTTATTGGCAGGGGAATATATGACATGAAAGGCATACTTTGGAACTTGCTGGAGGTGTTTAAGCAGCTGTCCTCAGACGACATTGGTTTCTTGATATCAACAGACGAGGAAATCGGAGGACAGAGTACAAAGCTTGCTTGTGAAAACGGGGTTTCAGCAGAAATAGTCATAATGTGCGATAGCGGAGATGAGAAAACAATCATAACAGGCCATAAGGGGTCAGTAATATGTGAACTAGAAGTCTCCGGGAAGTCTTGTCACTCAGCATACCCTGAGAAGGGAGACAACCCAATCCTGAAGTTGCCAATGGTTATCAAGACAGTGCAGCAGTTAATGCTCGAGCATCAGGATATGACAGTTGTTCCCACTGTTGTGACCTGTGGTTCAGCTGGTAATAAGGTGCCGGATAAGCTGGGCATGAAACTGAACATAAGGTTCTTGAACGAAGAATCGCTAAATAGTGCGATTAAAGCACTGTCCGGATGTGGTGAAATCAAGGTCCTGCACAAAGATCCGATATTCAAGATTGACTTAGGGAGCCCGCTGGCCAAAAAGTACATTGAACTTGCTGAAGAAAAGTTCGGAAAGATAGAACTTGAAACAAGTGCTACGACATCCGATGCTGTTTATTTTGGGAAAACGCCGGTGATAATCCACAGGCCAAAAGGGGGTGGCTCGCACAGCGAGCATGAATGGCTGGATATAGAGAGTATGGAAAATTTCAAGGCATTAGTAAAAGAATTTTTGGTAAGTATTTAGTGGGTTTGTTAGTGTTCTTCCTCTGCTTTTCTTAGAACTTCTTTGATATAATTCTCTTTCATTTTTGTGTACTTTCTACGGACCATTTTGGCCTTCCTTGTCCATTCTCTTTTCAGAGCAAAATATCTCCTTGCCTCTCCTGGATGTTTTCTCAAATAATCCCTGAACAAAAGAAACTCTTTGTACTTGTTGGAGGTCTTCCACATGAGATGCAGGTGCATATGCATTAATTTGCCTCTGATTTTCCTGTTGCAGTTAAAAAACATGCGATATCTATCACCAGCAGATTTGTTGATTTTATATCCAATGGATTCCAGCACCTTGATTGCAGAATTTGCTTTCCTTTTATCTGGTGCCAAAAGAAGCATATCAGGTATGTTTTTTCCTCCCAGACCAGCCACAGCAGTACTGCCCACGTGATGTAATTCAAACCCCTTTCCCAGACTCTTTATCAGAAGCGCTTTCTCTTTTGTAAAATATCTCCTTACTTTCGGATCATAAGCTTTTAGAACCACTTTGTCATGTTTGTAAACCCTTTTCTTCAT
>JBHIDR010000074.1:0-2244 GCA_046760225.1 Candidatus Aenigmatarchaeota archaeon | reverse complement strand
CGTCCACTGCCTCAAGCAGGGAATGTGCTTCAATAAGGGTATAGACACTTCTTGTTCTTCCCTTGCCCAGACATATCTCATCCATCTTCTTTGCTTCCTCGTCAAAAACAAACTTACGGTTCCTTCTTCCGATCATGCGGAAGCACTTATAGGCTATTTTGTAAAGGCCTTCCTCATACTGGAGCAAGTCGCCATCCGGATACCTCAATTTCATTATCTGACCCTCTATATGCTCGCCTTCCCTCCAAATTTCCCATGCAGCATTTTTTGAACCCATCCTAAAACCAAGGCCAGATTTAAGGGCTCCTTCGCTCCTCTGGCTCTTGATGTAATCTGCCTCACGGAGTGTCCAGCGGTTGAACAGGGTGCTGCCAAGGCCTTTTTTCTCGAGTTTTTCTGAAAGTTTTTTCAGCTCATCAACAGAATCTATCCTTTTATTGTCCATCTTCTCGAGTTCTTCCTTCCTTTCCTTGATATATTCAAGAACATCCATCAGCCTTTCTTCATAATCATCCTTTCTTGGGTATCTGCCGTTGTTTTGCTTTCTCCTTCTCATTTTTTTCAGATATTCAATTGTAACGAAATTATAGTCATTAAAATCAGGAATCGGCCTTCTGACAACCTTCATGTGCATTGGAGAATTATGGTGGGGAAAGCATAAATTTCACTTTTTCATCACCTGACAGAGCTATATAACATGTATACTACTTCAGGGTTGCAAATGCATATTTAAATGTTCCTTTTTATAATTTATATTATGAAGAGGGGGTTACTGCTGCTTGTGTTGCTACTGTTGGTCCCAACAGTGGTAACTGGTGCATGCAATATAACAGATGATACTGTAATCTCTACAAGCACTAGTCTGGCTGCTAATGAGACTCCCTGTTCTGTTACTGACGCGAACTCGGATGGTGCCATAATAATAAATGCGAGCGACGTGGCATTGACATGCCAAAACTTCCAGCTTTCTGGCAATGGAACAGGCTATGGCATTTATTCTGCCAAGAGCGGCGCAACAATAGACAGCTGCGATGTGACGGGCTATGGAAATGATGTGTACTTTAGCAGCAATTACAGCTCGCTGATTAACAGCATTCTTGCTGGAACCATCAAACTGAGTGGCGGGCATGCCTGGGTATGGAACAACACGCTCGGCGGCGTGTCGATATCTGGTGGCTGGTATGAGAACAACACAATCATCAACAACACGATAAATGGCGGTATAAGCATATCATCACAGCATGCAGGCACTGCACCATGGTTCAAGATAATAAACAACACAATAACAATGAGCACATACAAGGGGAAGGCAATTGATGCCACATCAGCAACACCTGTTGCCAATGCCGAGATAAGCGGGAACAAGATAACAGCAAGCTCTGGCCTGTCCTACTGCATCAGGCTATACGGGACGTACAACACAATAAAGGACAACACAATGGACTGTAATTTCAAGGGCATTTCCTTTTTCAAACAGAGCACAAATTACAACACGATAATGAACAATGTAATGACAGGCGGTTATCTGGCATTTGATTTTGTAAACTCGCACTACAACAACATAACATCAAACAATGTGACTGATTTCTCAAATGCAATGGCGTTTGCAAGCGGTGCTGCAAACAACCTTTTCTGGAACAATTATTTTTATGTCAGCTCAGCAGGAACAAACTCTGACAACATGTTCAACATAACAAAGACAGCGGGCACAAACATCATAGGGGGCAACTGGACAGCAGGAAACTGGTGGTGGAACTATCTTGGTGACGATACTGACGGCGACAACATCGGTGATACAGAGCTTCCACACTACAATGATTATGCACCGATAATAATTGCTCCTATTGCCTTTGAGAACTGCAACATGAACTTCAGCACACTAGATATCGATGCGGGAAGGCTTTACAACTTCACGAACTGCAACCTGACTTTCGGCACAGTCAATGTCAAGAAGTACGGGAAGCTGTACATACAGGACTCGGTTGTTGATGCAGAATCAGGCACATGGAACCTTAATTCACAGACTGGCAGTGCTGTGAAGATAAGGGACTCCACACTCAATAACTGCAGTATATCGTCCGGTTCAGACCTCGTATTACTGACAGGCAATACGATCAATTCAGGCGTGGCTGTAAGCATAACAAATTCGCCAAAAGCAACAATCAAAACGAACACCTTCACAGGAAGCAGCAAGAAAATCTACCTCAGTGGTTCTTCAAATGCAGATATATCAGGCAATGTGCT
>JBHIDR010000073.1:0-2382 GCA_046760225.1 Candidatus Aenigmatarchaeota archaeon | reverse complement strand
ACCCCCCAGGAATACAAAGGTCTCCTTTTAGACGTTTATGCAGAAGAAAAAAAATTGAAAGCGGAAGGTTCAAAGACGTTTTATAATAAAAAAGATCATTTATGGGTTCCTTTACTGAATGAACTTGGAGAATTATCATACGAGCCAACAGATGATGGAAAGATATATGGTGGTTGTTCAATTGGATGTAATAGCTTTTGTATACTGGCAGATGGAACTGCCTTTGCATGCCGTAGATTTTATAGCCCGATTGGCAAGGTGCCGGATCAATCGATTGAAGAAATTTTTGTATCTGATGAATTAGAAAGATATCGGTTGGCAGAATATGAAAAATGTTCTGCCTGTGACCTGTTCCAATATTGTAGAGGCTGTCCTGCGGTTGCGTATGGTGAAACTGGAAGATTCACTTCTCCGGATCCCCAATGCTGGAAGTAGTTAACTGACCTTTTTTGCTAGCAAAAAAATAATGTTATGACTGTGCGGCGCCAAATTATCATGTCTTCCTACAGGCATAAAGCCCTGAACATGTTTTATTATCTTCCAATCAGAATATACTTTCTTCAGCTCACTCAAGTTTGGGTAGAATTTACCCTTCTTATAAGAACTGTCTCTTTTTGAAAAGCATATTATAAAATTATGTCCACCCGTTTGTGTATACCCCTTGATTTTTTTGATAATTCTGTTTGCTTCAGACTTGTTTAAAAAATGCAAAACTAAAGAAGCGATTATTACGTCATATTCCTTTTCAAAATTAAAATCCCCGATACCACAGCGAATAAACTTAAACTTTTTATTCGTAAAGGGTTTTTTCTTTTTGTCTATACCAGTAACATTTGCACCCCTTTTTATGAACATCAGTGAAATTTTACCATTACCACAGCCTATATCCAGAACGTCTTTCGGGGTAAGACCTTTAAGATATTCTGAAATTAATTTCTCCTTTTTTATCATGTTCAATTATAGATTTCGGTAATTTATTAAATAGTGGGTGCTGCCATAGGTGCACATTATGGCAGAACAATAAGCAGGAGCATAGGCAATGCTAGGAGAAGAGTAATCAGAAAGGTCAAAAGAACTGTTTCCGGGGCGGTCAGCAGGGTAAGGTCCTTCTTCAGGAGCATTTTCAGAAGATAGTCTTAAATAAGTTATTCTTAAAATATTCTATATTGGGTTTGATTTCACTATAATGGATTATGGGGATTACAAGGTAATAGAAACAGACCCTTTTGAAACAGAAGACGTGCCGAAAAACAGCCCCATAAGGTAAAATTAAAACAACGCCCTTAAAAATGTTTGCAACCACTGGTTCTGACAGTGAGGTTTAATACTCATCTGCTTGGTGGCGGGCTGCTGCTCTGGATGCTGGGATTTAGCGGAGTTGAGCTGCTGCTAGGCCTGCTGCTTTCAGTTTTACCAGACATTGACACACCAAGAAGCCATATAGGCAGGATTTTTCCATTTTCAGGCTGGATTGAGGAGAACATTGGCCACAGGAGCATTACGCATTCCCTATTGTTTGTGGTGGTGGCAGCTTTGGGTGGTGGGTTGGGTCCTTTAGTTGGTGCTTTATCACATATATTGCTGGACATGCTGACACCAAACGGAGTTCAATTGCTCTGGCCAGAGAACATGAACTTCATCATCCTGGGAGGCACAATTCCAACAGGAAGCAACAAGGAAAGAGTGGTCTTCGCGCTCATGCTCCTAGCTGGCATAGTATTCGGCTATATGCAGCTGTGCAATCTTGAATCGAGGGAGATACTAAGGAACTTGTTCAGAGGAGACCTAATGGTTTGTAAATATTTATAAAAAGAAATATGCAATTGCTTGTATGAAAAAGCTGGTCCTGGCAACCATGTTCGCACTTGTTATTATGTCGCAGGCGGCTTTTGCATGCATTTCAGAACCCAAGGTAGAGGCAAATGCCTGCGGCGAATTCACAATTATGATGTTTTCTGAAGAATCAGAAGTGGATGCAGTGCTGGCATCCCAGAAGGACATCTGCGAGCTCGCTGACCAGGACATCCAGGTAATAAAGGAATTCGTGATGAATGGCTATTCTGTAATAGAGCAGACTGATGAGCAATATGCAGTCTTCCTGGAACAGGCAAATACAGCAAACTCTGGAAGGCCTGATGACTGCCTGGCATATGAGGCAGTTGCACACAGAGGAAGATGGACAGGGTATCTTGAAACAGGATATGCCTATGATTCTGAATACGGATGCGCTGTTCCCTTGTGCACCAATATAGCATACAGTGCTAAATGGAATGATCTGGGAGCAGCAGGAATAGTAAGAACAGTAGCAACAACCGCTGTACTGATTCCAGCAATAATAGCAATTGTTGCAGCAATCGCGCTCTTCTTGTTCTTGAAAAAGCC
>JBHIDR010000072.1:0-2398 GCA_046760225.1 Candidatus Aenigmatarchaeota archaeon | reverse complement strand
CCAAGGGTGCCTTGAATGCCAAAGCCAACAGGTCCGTCAAACCCAGTGCTTAGCAGCCTGGTAAAGGATGTGAGGAGCATGGGTCACAAGGAGAAGTCAAAGTTCCTTATTAATCTTGCAAGGATGCTTGAAAAGCCTGAAAGGAGAAGGGCTAATGTGAACCTCTCAAGGATAGAGCGACATGCAGAGGAGAATGATACAGTGCTTGTTCCAGGGAAGGTGTTGGGTGCAGGAAAAATTAGCAAGGCTGTTAATGTGGCCTCATTTTCGTTTTCAGGAAGTGCAAAGGAGAAGATAAAGGGTGCAGGCGGCAAGACAATAAGTATAAGGGAACTGGTAAAGGAAAATCCAAAGGGAAGGGGGGTTAAAATAATCTGTTAGGTGAGTTAATGGTCAAGGCAATAGATGCTGATGGTGCTGTGCTCGGAAGGCTGGCATCTGTGGTTGCAAAGGAACTGCTATGTGGAGAAAAGGTAGTGGTGGTGAATGCTGGGAGGAGCGTCATAAGCGGAAAGTCATCAAGCGTCAAGGAAAGGTACTCGAAAAGGACAAGGAGGGGCAGCATACACAAGGGACCTTTTTATCCCAAGAGAAGCGACATGATTATGAGGCGTGCTGTAAGGGGCATGCTGCCAAAGAACAAGAGGGGAAGGGATGCGCTGAAGAACCTGAGGATTCATGTTGATTGCCCTGAAGAATATGCAGAAGCTGAGAAAACAGGAAAGGGTGTTGATGACCTGAGCTGCAGGTTCATGAGGCTCGGAGATGTGGCAAAGCATCTTGGAGGAAAGGTGTAAATGGCAAAGGCAAAGATAATAAACACTGTTGGGAAAAGAAAGTCATCTGTTGCAAGGGCAACAGCCAGACCAGGCACTGGCGTAATAATGATTAATTCGAGGCTAATAAGCAATATCGAGCCGGAAATAGCAAGACTGAAGATAATGGAGCCTGTGATACTGGCTGGAGAGACCGCACAGAAGATAGACATAAATGTAAATGTCCATGGTGGCGGTACAGTGGGCCAGGCTGATGCAGCCAGGCAGGCAATAGCACTTGCGTTCATGGGTTTCAACAAAAAGCTCAAAACCACTTTCCTTGAGTATGACAGGTCCATGCTCGTTTCTGATCCAAGGAGAAACGAGCCACACAAACCATCAAGGAGCAAGAAGGGGCCAAGAAAGCACAAACAACGTAGTAAGAGGTGATATGATTGATGATTTCAATCAGGTGCATAAGCTGCGGAAGACCAATAGCACACCTTTGGGAATCTTACAAGAAGAGGGTTGAAGGTGGGGAAGAGCCCAAAAAGGTGCTGGATGAATTAGGAGTTAAGAACTACTGCTGCAGGGCAGCATTCCTTACGCATGTTGACCTGACCAGGCAGGTGGTCAAGTTCAAGAGATAGCTTTATTTTCTTTGTTGTCTTAATTCACTTAGTGTCGTTTTTGACCTGTGTTCATATAAATATAATATATTAAATAATATCTGCTATGAGACTTGAAAGAGGACAAATAAATGAGATTAAAAGACTAAGAAAACAGGGAAATTCACTTTATGAAATATGTTATAAAACAGGTCTTAAAAAGACTACTGTCTATTATCATATCAAAAAACATTTCGGGAGATCTTACAAGAAGGTAAATTTCAATTTATCTAATCAAGAATTATTGGGAGAAATTATAGGAGTCTTTGCTGGTGATGGTAATTATTGTAAGGATAGTAGATGCAATCATCAAGTTCGATTTTATTTCTCTTGGAATGAGAAAGTTTATAGTAAGAGATTTGCTGAAGTACTTTCATTTGTTTTCGGTAAAGATCCATATATCTATAATTATGAAAGAAAGATAGAGGTTCGCTATAAATCAAAGGAAATGTACGAATTTCTATTACAATATCTCTGGTGGAAAGGCAAACGGACCCATTCAATAAAATTAAGGTCAATCAAAAATAGTAAGGATTTTACAATAGGCTTTCTTAGGGGCTTCTTTGATGCAGAAGGATATTCCCATAAAAACCAAAAGAAGATTGTATTGGTTACAACTTCGAAAAGTATGTATAAGCAATTAGTAGAAATATTAAGGTCCTTAAAATTTATTCCTTTGGTCAGAATATACAAAGATAAGAGACCTAATAACAAAACATGCTATTATATAACATTAAGGGATAAGAATGCTGTAGATTTTATAAATATTATAAAACCTAGAAATCCTAAGAGAATTAAAGCGTGGGGCCCGTAGTTTAGCTTGGATTAGAATACCAGCTTGGGGACGTCCCTAAGCTTATGAGACGCCAAAATGCTGGCGAGGCCCTTATCCCAGAAACCTGTGTTCAAATCACAGCGGGCCCACCATGTTCTGAACAGGAAGCTCCTGCTTAAATGTTTTTCTGCCCTATTCTC
>JBHIDR010000071.1:0-2456 GCA_046760225.1 Candidatus Aenigmatarchaeota archaeon | reverse complement strand
ATGCAATGGGAGAGACATTGGGTGGCAAGATTGATGCAATGGGAGAGACATTGGGTGGCAAGATTGATGCAATGGGAGAGACATTGGGTGGCAAGATTGATGCAATGGGAGAGACATTGGGTGGCAAGATTGATGCAATGGGAGAGACATTGGGCAAGAAAATAGACAAATCAACAAGGGAGCAGATGAAGTACAATAAAGAAGTGACAAAGATTCTAAAAGAATTGACAAAGGGTAAGAAAAGTAAGAAGCGAAGTTGATATTTCTGATGGTGGGCCCGCCAGGACTTTCAGACCGTTTTTGGTGGAGCTTTTTTTCCAAAAAGGTCCTTTGAACCTGGGTCCCCAGCTGTTTCACCCCTTTTTGGTGCAGCTTTTTTTCCAAAAAGGTGCCCCGAAGCTGGAATCCTAAACCATTCTAGCATGCGAAGCAGGCTGGAATCCAGTGAAGCTTGCTTCACATGAAGCTAGACTACAGGCCCTTGGTTATAACTTTCTTGCAAAGGTTAAAAAGCCAGTGTGCCCGAGCATATGGGTCTTTGGTCTTGTCCATGTCCTCTTTCCTGCTTGAAATTGCCATTCCCTGTGCAGGCTTTCTACTGTCTTAACGGATGTCATCTCATATTTTTTCAATTCTTTCCTGACTGCTGTTACCTGCTCTGTATGCAAAGAGAAAATAGCCAGCCATCCTCCCGGCTTCAGTGCCCTGAATGCATGCTTTATTACTTTCTCTGGCTTCTCAAGATCAAGTGTGACCAAACTAACATTCCTGTCAGGAATTCCCTTTGTGACATCCCTTTCCTTTATCTTCACGTTCTTCACCCCCATTATCTTTACATTCTTTTTTGCAACCTTGAGGAAATCCTTGTTCTTTTCATATGAAACAACATCACATCCCACGTTACCAAGCATGAGCACCAGGAAGCCGCTCCCGCTACCTGCATCAACTACTTTCCATCCTTTGCCGCATCCTGTTTCAGCTGCAATAACAGCAGCATCCTTTGGTAAAATGACCTGCGGCCCGCGCACAGCCTTCTTGAACAGCATGTCAAGGAAAGAGGGCTCAATAACAACAAATCCCTCTTTTCCTATTTTTACCTTCGTGCCGAATCTCTTTCCTACTAGCTTTTTCATTTCAATTGCTCCGTATTTGCAGGAGAACTTTCCTTCAGCAGGCACAAGATACCTCTTTGTCCTGCTCACAAGGAACACCAGCTGGCCTTTCTTTACCTTCATCCAAACACCCTGAATGCAATTAGCAATATGAAAATCACGAATGCAATTATTGTCACCAATACAGCAAGCTGCATGCTAGAACCTACGCCAAAAGGCAGGGGCCCGATGAATCCGCCAACAGCCCATTTGGTCTCTCCTTTTCCTGAGAGTATGCTGCCTATGATTATTAGTGCAATTCCCAGTACGAGCAAGATAAAGCCAATCAGCACGATGTTCTGCTCAACCATACTCCAATATAAATCGGGTACCTTAATAAATAATATGTTCGAGCTGATTGCTGTTGCTGTTGCACTTGTGGGTTCAGCAGCAGCAGGCCTCTGGGACCTTAGGACAACAAATGTACCTGAAATTATTGTATTTCCAATGGCAGCCCTGGGCATACTCATACATGCAGCAGAAAGCTTTCTGAGCGGCACATACGCGCCTATCGTAATTTCCCTTCAGGTTGGCATAGCCTTCACGCTCTTCGGCATATTGATGTATTATCTTGGTGCATGGGGAGATGGTGATAGTGCTTTGTTCGCAGCAATTGGTTTCCTGCTCCCTTCTGCCCCATCATTCGCAGCCTTTACAATATTCCCTTTCCCAGTTACTTTTTTCGTGAACCTGTTCCTCATAGGCGCTGTTTATTCAATAATATATTCCATTGCCCTTGTACTGAGGAGCAAAAAACTCAAGAAAAAGGTAACCAGGGAAATAAGGTCTGACATAAAATTCCTGCCGATTTTCATTGTTCCTGCTGCCCTCTTGGTCTATTTGCTCCCCCATGCCCTCACAGTTGCACTGGCTGTGCTGATCGTGCTCCTCTTCCCGCTCTACAGGGTCTCGCGTGCAATCGAGAAGGGTCTCAAGAAAAGAATAAGCACAAAAAAGCTCAGGGAAGGCGATATGGTCGCGCAGAACATACCTTTCCTGAAGATAAGCAAGCGGAAGATAAGGGGACTCACAAAAAGAGAAGTAAGGGCAATAAGGAGAAAAATGAAATACATCTATGTCAGGGAGGGTGTAAGGTACACGATTGTGTTCTTCCTTGCGCTGAGCCTTACACTGTTCTACGGTGATGTTGTGCTGTTACTTCTTTAGCTTCCTGAGTTTGCTCTTGAGTCCTTCCTTTTTCTTTTCAGGTTTTGCTTCCTCCTTCTCCCCTCTCTCAGGCTTCTTGAGCTTCTTGAACCTTTCCTTTAAGCTGGTCTTTTTGACTTCTGGTTTTTTTTCGGGCTT
>JBHIDR010000070.1:0-2483 GCA_046760225.1 Candidatus Aenigmatarchaeota archaeon | reverse complement strand
CCATGCTTGCAATCAGGGGTGTTATCTCAACACCCATTCCCCCAAGCATCAGCATGATGCCAACTGCGAATATGAATATCTTGCTGAACCTCTGGAAAAGCCCTACCAGCTCATCATCAAAGCTGGATTCTGTTTTCTTTGCAAGCGCATGCATGTATGAGCCGATAAATATGTCTGAAATCTTTATTGCAACCCAGATTCCCACAAAGGAAAGCAAGACAGTCAGGCCCAGGTCTTTATAGGAGGCATATTCAGCTGGTATAACAAGACCAAGGGAATAGAAGGCACCGTATATTATGATGGCGAGATATACAGGCTTTTCTATTGCCTTGACTATCTTGTCATCCACATCAGTCTTTGTCCTCTTGGTCAGCTTCATGACAACCTTGTCAAGAATAATGAATGCAATCTTGGCTGCAATAATCGAGCCCAGTATCAGAAACGCTGCCTCTGCGAACACCCATAGGTCTGCCATCCCTAACTAATACTATATTAATCTATTTAAGCATTTTGTACAATACAAATCAATAAAAATAATCACAGCCAAATTGTGTTTTTATGGGGGGTACATTCATAGTTTTTGAAGGTCTGGACGGCTCTGGCCTTTCTACGCAGGCCGGGATGCTGAGGAACTGGCTGCAGGACAAGGGAGTGACAGCCATTCTAACCAAGGAGCAGACAGACGGCATAATAGGCGGCATAATCAAGTCCTCACTCAAGAAGGAATGGAAAACAGACCCTCTTGCGCTTCAGATGCTCTTTGTGGCTGACAGGGCAAACCATCTTGCAAATGAGATAGAGCCTGCGCTCAATAACGGCAACATAGTGATATGCGACAGGTATGTGCTCTCCACTCTTGCCTTTGGGGGAATAAAATGTGATGTGGAGTTCCTCAAGATGTTTAACAGCAGGTTCAGGAAGCCTGACATGACCTTTATCATAGACACTCCCCCTGAGGTATGCCTTCAGAGGATTGGGAAGGCAAGGTTCGAGACAGAGCTCTTTGAGGAAAAGGAAAAGTTCACCAAGGTAAGGGATAACTATCTCTCCCTCAAGTATCATTTTCCTAATACCTTTGTCATAAACGGCAACAGGTCAAAGGAGGATGTTTTCAAGGACGTCAGGAAAATCATTGAAGAAAGACTAAGGCTCTAGGTGGTATTTTGGACTGGCCGCTATTCTTCAAGGACCAGCTCGAAATAGGGAACAGGGAAAGCCAGGTAGGCATATGCACGCTCTGGACAGAAAAGGAAAAGATAATGGAAAGGATAGGGAAGGAAGAGTACTGCGTAATAGGGAACCTCTATACAGCCATGGGAATAAATGCAATGATAAAGAACATACTGGCCAATCCCAGGATAAGGTATCTTGTTCTATGCGGCAAGGACATGAACAAAAGCGGTGAGGCATTGGTAAGCTTCATGAAGAATGGTATTGACAGCAAAAGGAAGATTGTGGGGCATGAAGCCTATATAGATTCTTCTGTCCCTATTGACCTTGTTGAAAAGTTCAGGAGCAATGTAAAGTTAATAGACATGAGGGAAAGGGAGGATGAAATAAGTAATAAAATATCCTCATTGCCTGAGCTGCCTGCTTTCATGGAGCCTGTTTTCATTGAAGAGGAGGACAAGACCTTTCCTTCAATGCCAGCAGACCGGGTCTGCTTCACAGTCAGGGACAGCACAATAGGGAATGCCTGGCTGAATATCCTTGACATCATAATGAAGTTCGGTGAGGAAAAGGACTCTGAATATGGGGTCAAACAGAAGGAGATAATAAACCTTGTTTCTGTTATTGATGGTGACGACAAGGTCATAGCAGAATGGTTCAGGTTCAATGAGAACGACCTCAAGGCATATTATCCGCAGATGCTGAGTAGCAGCAAGACCAATGGAATTTCATATACTTATGGTGAAAGGCTGTTCAGCCACCCGCTTTACCATACAATAAAGATAAGTGACAAATGGAAGAACGAGGTCAATATCACCTTCAACCAAATAAAGAGCATAATAGAGCATCTCAAAAAGGCTCCTTACACAAGAAGGGCTGTTGCATTCACATGGAACATCGAGCTGGACTCCAAGTCAGAGCATCCTCCATGCCTGACGCAGCTCAGCTGGAACATAAAGAACAGGAAACTGTATCAAACGGCCGTGATAAGGTCGAATGACATGTTCGGTGCATGGCCATTGAATGCGTTTGCACTGCGCAAGCTGCAGAAAAGGATTGCAGAAGAAATTGGTATAAAAGCAGGAGGAATGATCATAATATCCAATTCTGCGCACATATACGAGCAGAACTGGAAGGAGTCAATGGATATTCTTAACAAACATTTCACAGGAAAGTCGCTTGAATTTGAAACAGACATTCTGGGCTATTTCCTTGTTTCTGTTAAGGATGGAGATATTGTTGTCCAGCATCATCTTCCTGACGGAAGAAAGAGCGATTACAAGTTCATTGGCAAGAGCGCAATCGAGCTCTAC
>JBHIDR010000069.1:0-2687 GCA_046760225.1 Candidatus Aenigmatarchaeota archaeon | reverse complement strand
GAAAATGGCAAGCACTATGAGTATGGGCTATGCAGGGGCTGCACAAAGGCTGTTGTGGAGGCAGGGATAGTCAGGGCTGTGATAGGATCTGTGGTCAACCGCGGATATTCCATGGATGATACGAAGATGTGGGAGTTCTTCCGGGACGAGCTTATAGAGAACTACTACAAGATGGGTGGCACAGAAAAATTATAAATATCTTGAAGCACAATTGCTTTTGGTGATTTCATGGGGGAGGGCTATAAGAGGCCGAACTGGGACGAGTATTTTCTTAATCTTGCCAAAGAAGTAGGAAAAAGGGGCACCTGCGACAGGGGAAGGAACGGAGCAGTTATAGTAAAGAACAAGAGAATACTGACAACAGGCTATGTTGGGGCGCCAGTAGGTATGCCACACTGTGATGAGGTGGGACATCTGATGCATGAAGTAATAAACTCTGATGGTTCTATTTCAAAACACTGCGTAAGGACTGCTCATTCTGAACAGAATGCAATACTTCAGGCAGCCTTGCATGGTGTATCAACAAACGGAGCAACACTTTACTGCAAGTTCGAGCCATGCTTTATATGCGCAAAGATGATAATCAATGCAGGCATAAAGAGAGTGGTCTGTGAGAAGAGGTACCACAGAGGACAGCTCACAAGGCAGTTCTTTAAGGAAGCAGGAGTAGAGCTTGTTGCAGTGAACGAAGAAGTGGAGCAATATGATGATCAGTGAGCGATTTTCTCGAGAATAATTTCTATCTTTTTGTGCAGCTCTTCCACTGTACCATTATTGTCTAGTTTGATGTCAGCCATATCAATAACCTTGCCCAGGCCTTTCCCCTCTATGTCTCTCTTGTCCCTTGCAGCAAATGATTCAAAAACAGCGTCAGGATCATCCCTTTTCCTTCTTTCGAATCTTGTCCTTTCATCTACATCAACAAATACAAGATGGAAGCTCTCAAAATTCTTTTTAAACAGCTCAACTTCTGCAGGTGCCCTGAATCCGTCGAGCAAGACCTTTTCCAGCTTGTCCTCCTTTATGTTTTCTATGAGCTTTATGGCTATTATCTCGTTCTTCCCTGTCTCCTTTCTCCACTGCTCGCCGAAACTTGATAGTGCAGTCTTTTCCTCTTCCAGGCTCATCCCTTCTTTGAATACTCCCCTTTTCCGCGCCTCTTGCTTGAGCACATCCGAGAAAACAAGCTGTACAAAACCATACTTCTTCAGATATTGTGCAACTGTGCTCTTGCCGCAGGCAGCAAGCCCGGTGAGGCCGAGAACAATTACCATAGATTTATAAATATTCTAGATTGTATAAATAGCACTGTGGTTTTATGGTAGTCAAGTCAAAAGGACCAAGAAAAAGGACAAGGGAGAAATTCAGGGGGGCTAAAAAATTCACAGTCAATAGGATGGTCAAGGAATTTCCTGTTGGCTCAAAAGTAGCCATAGTCATTGATTCTTCTTCTCAAAGGGGAATGCCTTTCAGGCGCTTCCATGGATTGACAGGCATTGTTGTTGAAAAAAGAGGAAAATCCTTTGTGGTGCAGACAAAGGATGGCAAGAAACTCAAAAAGATAATTGCAAGGCCAGAGCATCTCAAAGCGCTTTAGACACATAAGGCCCATCAGGCCGATAACCAAGCTTATAGAAGTATTCTCTTACACCAACTCCTGCTATTACAGCCATTTTCCTGAAACCTTGTTCTCTTGCAATTCTTTCTGCTTCTTCCATAAGTTTCCTTCCAAGGCCCCTGTGCTGCCAGAACCCTCCTTCTTCTCCTATTCTGGTTTGCGGACCAAAGGTATGAATTTCCCTAATAAAAGCTGCTCCTTCCAGCTCTTTTCTAAATGGCTTGTATGGAAGCCTTAGCCTTAGCAGGCTCACGATTATATCCTTTTCCCTGTCCTCAAAGCTCAGGAATATCTCCTTTCCATTGCTTGCATCATAATCTGTCCTGCAGAGCTCTATATTTTCAGGCCTTGTCCCTCTTCTCAGTGCATGCCCAACCTCTCTGCAGCGTATGCATTTGCAGTTCAGGCCCAGCTCCCTTAGCCTTTCCCTTATTGAGTCCCGCAAATGGGAATATCTGCACGAAGAAACTATGTATTGTGCAGGAATGTCCCGCATGACCCTCATTATCCTGACATATCTGGGCACAACCCTCTTTATCTGAACTATTGTGTCAACTATTTGCTCTGTTGTATACGGAACAAGCTCGCCTTTCTCATATTTCTCCTCTAATAGAGTCCCCCTTATCACAAAGGTAGGGTATATCTTTAGCTGGTCAGGCTGGAACCTCTGGTCACTGAAGAGTTTCTTGAACATATCAAGGTCCTTCTTAGGAGTTGAGCCAGGAAGCCCGATCATCATATGGTAGCCCACTTTGAAGCATGAGTCCTTTAGTAATTGTGTTGCTTCAATAGAGTCCTGTGTTGTGTGGCCACGATTAGTTGTCTCATGTACCTTGTCATCCAGTGTCTGCACACCGATTTCAACTCTTGTGGTCCCATATTCAAGCATATGGTTTATGTGCTCTTGCTTGCAGTAATCAGGCCTGGTCTCAAGGCACAGTGCAACGCACCTGTGCTTTGCTGTCTCATTCGTCTTCTTCGCTCCCTCAAGGCTGTTGCTCTTTATGTTATTCAGGCCATCAAAACAGCCCTTGATGAACCCCCTCTGGTAATCAAGTGGATAAGCAGG
>JBHIDR010000068.1:0-2703 GCA_046760225.1 Candidatus Aenigmatarchaeota archaeon | reverse complement strand
GCCATCAGCTCAAGACGGCCAAGGAAGCTGCAGAGAGGCCCGACAAAGGTGGGTAAATGGCAGGGCAAAGGGCAGACCATTATCAGACATGCGGAGGATCAACGCACAGGATGAGCGTGTTTGACCCTCGCTGGTCATGCCATGGAAACCATAGGAAGCACTGTTCAAGACGGTATAATGGGGACCTGAATGGCAGACTGATAAAGCTCTGTTCAGGTCCCAATACCAGGAAATACTGGGGTAAGTAAATGAATGGGAAAAAACTTTAAGCCTTTCATCAGTCAGACCATACTCATTAGGTTATCTTGGCAATCATCTCATCTACCTTCTTCTTTCCCAGCTCGTCATCATCTCCAGAGAACGGAAGTCCTTTTTCTGTTATGTGGTCCAGGGCATCGCGATAGATTACTTCTGCTCTTTTGGCTGCATAGGAAAGCGATGCATTTACATAGTAGTCGTCCCTCAATGCCCTTAGCAGCCTTTTTTCCTGTTCTTTATTCAATTTCAGCATAGAAGAATTATAGCATTTATAATTATTAAGCCAAATACTACCATGAAAAGCCTGACGGTTCTGATAGTTGGTGGTGGGGCAAGGGAGCATGTAATGTCAAGGGCATACGAAGACAGCCGTTGTGTTGAGAGGATTATAGTTGCTCCTGGAAATGATTTTATTGCCTATAGGAGGCGCAAGGAGGTCATTGTTGATAGCAACTGCAGCCTGAAGCAGCCCGAGTCCATTCTTGAAGTTGCAAGAAAGCATGGGCCTGATCTGGTTGATGTTGCCCAGGATGATGCACTTGCTGCAGGGACTGTTGACCTGCTACAGAAAAGCGGCTTCAGTGTGTTTGGCCCTACAAAGCAGGCTGCCAGAATAGAGTGGGACAAGAAATGGTCAAGGGAGTTCATGAAAAGGCACCAGATACCTGCTCCTAGCTTTAGGTACTTTGATTCAGAGGGGCCTGCCAAGGAGTATGTGAGGTTGCTATATAATGAATCTCCAGAAAAAATTATATATGTAAAGGCATCTGGCCTGTGTGCTGGCAAGGGAGCGCTCAAGGCAGCAAGCCTTGATGAAGCCATCAAACGCATAGGACAGATGAAGGCCTTTGGCAAAGCCGGTGAAATATTCCTTGTTGAAGACGGGCTGATTGGGGAAGAGTTTTCATGCTATGCCATAAGTGATGGCAAGGACTATTATATTTTCAAATCAGCGCAGGACAACAAGACCGTCTTTAATTTTGATGAAGGTGACCAGACAGGCGGCATGGGTGCTGTTTCGCCTGCTGCAGTAACAGAGCCTATTTCCGCTGAAATCGAGGAGAAACTGATAGCAAGGGCTATCAAGGGAATGAATTCTGAAGGCATTCAGTACAGGGGCGTCCTTTATCTTGGCGGAATTGTTGCAGATGGCAGACCGGTTAATGTTGAATATAATGCCAGATGGGGAGATCCTGAATGCCAGGTGGTGCTACCCTCTGTTGAAACAGATTATGCTGAGGTTGTCATGGCTGCACTTGACGGGGATTTAAGGTCAGTTGGCATAAGGCAAGATGATAACTCAAGGGTATGTGTGGTGGGAGCATCACGCGGCTATCCTGGTGATTATTCTCGTGCAAAAGGGAAGAGGATTTACGGTCTTGAGGAAGCCATGGAGATGGATGGCATATCTGTATATGGTGCAGGAATTACCATGCGGGATGACAAGTTTTACGCAAGCGGTGGAAGGCTGTTCAGCATTGTTGCTGAAGGAAAAAACATACTCGAGGCAAGGCAGAAGGCGTATTCGGCCATGTCATACATAAGCATCGAAGGAAACAATCTACATTACAGGACAGATATTGGCTGGAGGGACATTGAGCGATTTCTGGAGAGAACCCAATGAAGATTACGGTTAGACTGTCTCTCTTCATATGGACAATGTTCAGTGAAGCGAACTGAGAATTAGCTTATGTATCTGCTTCTAGCTCTTCTCTGGCCTTCCTAAAGAAATCAGCATTAGAAGGTCTACCATTCTTTAAGAAATATATCCTTGCATCAATACTTCTAACGTCCCAATATGCTCCCATATGTGGGTCCCATTCCATAGAGCTCGCATCTAATCTTTTATAATAATCTTCAACATCTTCCCTTTTCCTCATTTCAAAACAATATGTCTTAGGACCGGAACTGTCTTTGGCTGGAATAGGTCCTCTTACGGGACCTATCCATGGTACAAGAACATAATCTCCACCCTGTTCTCTTGAGCAATTTTCAATATCCTTCTTAAGCTCCTCCAGTTCACCAATACTCATTTCATCTGGATTCTTTTTTAATTTATATTCGTTTCTATTATCAAACATCTCTTTATTTTTGCGATAGGTAAGCCTAGCATGTTTCATATTATTGTTTAGGTTTTCATTGCTTTTATTTCTTCCTCTTATCGCCAAAATATCGCCTCCTTACAGTATCAGATATTCTCTTAACTTCGTTCCTTTCTATACATTTCTCCACAAACTTTGAAAATTCTTCGTAATCTGCTGGTTTTTCAATCTTTTCCATATACTCAAACAGATCTTTGTTGCAAAAGATTCTTTGTGGTTCGTTTGTGCTAAAGTCAAAGCTTTCAATGTAATTACGCATTAGCCATATTTTCTTATCTGTTATAGTAAATGACACCTCTTCCTTAAATCCGGTTATACCTAACTTTAGAACACCAACAAAGGT
>JBHIDR010000067.1:0-2793 GCA_046760225.1 Candidatus Aenigmatarchaeota archaeon | reverse complement strand
TCTTTGGTCATCACGCTCAACATAGATGTGCCGCCATATACCTGCACACCAGGCAGAAGACGCCTGGTTTCTCTGAGGACCTCATCTGAGTCATAACCAACTGTAGAAAAGAGCATTATATAGTCAGGTTTTTTCTCCCCGAGCTGTTCCTTTATATTGGTTACTGCTTCCTGTACTGCACCCTTTCCATTATCATTTATGCTCCAGCCATAACCAACCGACACTGCACCCTCCTTGGGTTGCGGCTTTACTATAAGAGATTGTGGTGAAATGCCGCCAATACCCTCTTCGGTAAATATCCCAACTGACCAGACAGCCGCTATAGCCAAGCCTATGGCCAGAACACCCAACATTATTTTTTCATTTTTTTCCAACTTCATTTAGAAACACCTCCAAGCAAACTTAATTCTTCCGTGCGTTCAACGGATATCAATTTTTTCATATCAATCACCTCATTTTACATCTCCCAGACGGTTCTTGACAACCCTATGGTAAACAGGACAGTGAAAGAACGTTATACTCTTCAGGAGATTGCACGGCATCTCCTTGCACTGGAGGCAGTGTGCCACACGCTTCTCTCTGGTGCAAAGGAAAATAATGCATTTTACATTGTCTTCCATGCCCATGTTCTCAGCTTCGCAGCCACTGCACTTCTCCTTTTTAAACCATTGGCAAGCTACGCACGCCCTGCCGCATGATCCAATAGGTTTCGGGTTCATTTACACATCACCTCTTTCCCCACAGCTTTGCACTTGCCCTTGACAGCATGAATATTCCCACTGCAAACAAAACTATTGTCAAAGTGTCCATGATTTCAATAATAAGGCCTTCTTCAAGTCCAGGAATTAGCAATTCAAGTAACTCGATTAAAACTAAATTGATGCCTGTTGCCGCTATGACATACCAGCCCTGCCTCCATATGACCAGCTTGAATCCCTTCAGTGCGCGGTATGTCGCATATAAAAGCAGGATTGCTGCGGCCAGCTCGATAATATGAATCGTCTCAAAATGCATTCAGCTCACTCCTCATTTTTTACCACCCCACAGCTTTGCAGCTGACTTCGCCAACAGGTATATGCCGATTGCAAAGAAAGCAAATGCTCCGATATGTATGCTATGTAAAGGGACTTCGAGCAAAGGTGTTATTTCCAGATAGTTGGCGACTTCCAGAAGTTCTGCGACTTCCACTATTAGGAAAGGGGCTGCCCCTATCCCTATGGCATACCATCCCCTTTTCCATATGACCAGCTTAAAGTTTTTTATTGCAAGAAATGTTGCATATAAAATTAAAATTGAAAAAGCAATTTCCAGACTGTGATGGATTATGTGGAACAATTCAAATGCCATTTATATCACCTACCAAGCATATTTGAGATTTCACCTGAGACTTTTCCCATCTCCAGCAGGACAAGGCCCAAGTTTGCTGTTGGTCGTATCAGGCAGACAAGTATCGCCAGTTGGCCTGCGCCTGTTGCGACCAATTTTCCTTTCTCGGATTCGACGATTACCTGCAGGAAACGCCCGCGCTGCAGTTCGGCTGAAGATGTTTCTGCAGTACCGACTATTGCTGCAGACATCGCTGCGACCGTTCTGTTATTGATGCTGCCCGGAAGATTGTCTGCAATTACCAGACCGTCCCGGCGCACGACCGCCGAAGCTTCTATGTCCCCGACGGCTTTGAGCTTTGCCAGTACGCTCTCGAGTTTTGATTTTTTTTCCTCAGCCATCGTTCTCACCTCTCCCAATTATGACATCAAACAGACTTTCGAAGACGTCCAAACAACCCTTCTTTTTGGTGGCGACACAAGGTACGATTGACACGTTTTCGGGCAGTTTCATTCTTTTCCTTATACCCTCTGGGCTCAGTGCTCCCTTGATATCCTGCTTGTTTGCGGCTATGACAAATGGAATGCCATGCGATTTTGCCTGTTCAATCATTTTTAATGCACGAGGAAAGCTTGCCGGCTGAGTGGAGTCAACAACAAGGATAATACCGAAGGCGTCCTTTCCCAGTATGTTCAGCATGAAGTCGAAGTGTTCCTGGCCGGGAGTGCCGAATATGTCTGCTGAGAAACCGCTATGCTCTATATAGCCGTGGTCGAGCGCCACTGTTGTTCCCAGCCTGTCAACAGAAACTGCTCTTGTGGATATGGCATGGATGAAAGAGGACTTGCCCGCATGGAACGGCCCTGTAACGAGTATTTTTGGCATGTAAACCGCAACCCCGTTCCCCCCTATCCTGAATGGAACTATTGTCTTAGGTGTGGTAACTGGCGACTTTTCCACAGAGAAGTAGTTCCTCAATAGCATCCTTTCTTCTACTGCCTTCATTTCTATTACATAATCAAAAATGGCCTTTATTTTCTCAATAATGCCGTTCTCAAAATTCCAGTTAGTAAAAATAAAAACAGATGTTACTGTCTCTTGCTTTACTATGCTAATCCAGTTTTTTATATCCTTTAGAGATTCGGGGTGGGCTAGAAGCATGCTGGAGAGCGAATCAAAAATAAAGAGTTCTTCTGCTGTATCCTTTACGGCCTTTTCAATTGTTTCAGATATGGATTTGACGTTCTGAGAAGCTTTGATGATAAATTTTTCCCCGCTTTTAATTCCCATGAGGGATGAGAAACCATCAATAAACAGCAGGTTGCCATCAGAATGCCAGCCCATCTTCTTCATGTTTTCCCTTACAGCCCTGGGCATCTTGTCATCCACGAAATACAGGCATTTGTTTTTGCTTTTCAGCCTCTCGTACACCATCTGCTGGGCAAATGTGGACTTGTCTATGCCAGG
>JBHIDR010000066.1:0-2964 GCA_046760225.1 Candidatus Aenigmatarchaeota archaeon | reverse complement strand
CAGAAATCGCAGGTACTGTCAACAACATATGTCACAGCGATGGTTTCCTGTTTTGTTTCAGGCTGGTCTTGGCTAACAGTAGAAACACCGATTGAGTACATTATTACAGAGCTCATCAGCGAAAGTATCAGAAGAATCCCAAGCAAGTAAAATGGAAGGTCTTTCATGAATTTCCTTTCCTTCTTCTCTTTCTCCATAACAATCACTATAAAAATAAAGAAGGAATGCCAGCTATAAAGCTAACATCCTCCAACCATGGTCGGAAGGTTCTGCAAGTTGCTTGGTACAGAAGCTGCTCCACTTGAGCTTGCCTGTGTCCCAATGCTCACAGCACCTGTGCTTACATGCTGTTGTAATGATATCACTTGGAACACTTGTACCGCAGCTATAACAACCAATACGACCAGCAATACTGTCAAAATTTTTTCTCTCTCCATTTTAACAACCTCCTACCATTCCAGGCAGGTTTGCAACTGAAGATGCATCAGTTCCTGCCACTGCGAGCGTTGTTTCCACCATCTTCTGCGGGAAGAAGAGTGCTTTCCACTTCAGGGCCTCCTTGACAATCTCCTGGTCTGTGTAGTCTGTGTTCTTTACCAGCCACTTGGTAAGCCCAAGCAATGCCGGGTTGTGCTGGCATCCACAGATTGGATCACCGTTTGCGTCCGCTCCAACCGCACCAACTCCGCAACAAAACTCGCATGATATTCCCACGGTTTTTGTAACAATGCTGACATACCTCTCTTGGTCCGCACCAGTTAGCTGAAGGCTAGAATATGTCTGGTGCAGCTTGCTAAGACCGTTTACAGGGTCATCATATGAAACACCCAGTTGCGCACCATAGTCAGGTGTGCCCTGCGGTATTATCACATTCATCGCGTCCTGCTCTGTCTTCACATTGCTCACGTCAAACAGGTATGCGATTGACTGTGCTGTTGACTTGATCTGCCCCAGATTCACGCTGGAAATGTCCTTGCTGTCAGCAGAGGCTGTCACGGCCGATGCCCCTGTCACAGAAGTTGTGGTCATTGCAGAATTGATGTTGAGCAGTGTAATCTGGTTGAAAATCATCAATCCTATCAGGACAGCCAAAAGACCGTATATAACTGTATTGCCTGATTTCTTTTCGCTCATCAAATCCCCCCTTTAATATTTTTAGTTATTTTCATTAGTATTTAAATGCATAAAAAGATATATAAAGCTTTGTCTTTCTTGTAAAGCTTATAAAACTTTATAAAGATTTTTCCATATTATTATGGTATGGATATCAAGAAGATAAAGTTCGATAAGAGTGGGCTGCGTTCTGTTCTGAATCCTCTTGAATCAGACATAATGCTTTTTCTGTGGAAAAGCAAGAGAGCAAAGGTAAGGGACATTCATTCAAAACTGAAGAAGAAGCACGGTGTTGCACTTACTTCTGTTGCAGTAACCACTGACAGGCTATATAAGAAGGGATTCGTTGAAAGGAAGGTAGGAAAGGGTCTTGGGGGTTTGCATTACATTTATTCGCCAGCAAAAACAAAGGAGCAGTTAGAGCGCTCCATAATTGACAACACAGTGAACAAGCTCATAGACATTTTCGGGCCTAATGCAGTGAGCTATTTCAATGAAAGATTCTCAAGGGGGAAGAAAAATGTTTGAGCATGCAATACAGGCCTTTTCAACATTTCTCAGCAATCCTGTATATTTCACACTCACATTCTCCTCGTTTTTCTTTGCAATAATGATTTTGTTGTTCCTAAGGAGCTCTGGTGTATCATCAAGGAAAAAGATACTCCTGATACATGCGCACCTCCTGCTTTTGCTCCTGCCTTTGGCACTGTTTTCTGTCACCATCCCCTGTATGATGACAGGCATGGTTTGGTGCGACCTTACCATACTGCAGGCATTGATTCGTTCACTCTTGATTTTGATGCCACTGACGCTTTTCTCAGGGCTGGTTCTGCTTCCCAGGCTTTTTTCATCTTCCAGCAGAAACCAGAGGGTAAGGGGCGGCCCGTTGTTTAAACAGGTAAAAAACCTTTCAGAAAAGATGAAAATAAGGAATCCATTACTTTTCATAACCGACAACGCAAAACCAGTTGCGTTCTCCTTTAGCGGCATAAGGAACTCTTCCATATTCCTTTCCATGGGAATGACAGAGATACTCAACAGAAAGGAACTGGAGGCTGTCATTCTTCACGAGCTTGCCCATATAAAGGCAAGGACACCAACACTGAAGCTTTCCTCTTTGCTTTTGAGGTTCTCCCCGTTCTCAATCCTGAAACTGTTCAGTTCGGACCTTAACGAGGAGGAGAGGAAAGCAGACGAGTTCGCGATAAGAACGCAGGGTACCGACAGACATATTATCAGCGTAAAAAGAAAGATGATGGAGTTCTGTTGAATTTATCTGTTCTAGGAAAACCAGTTTTTTCTCAATTTAATCCTCCAGTTCCAGCGCTTTCTTTATCTTTTCAACATCAAATCCCACTATCACTTTTTTGTCTATCTGGATTACAGGCACACCGGTCTGCCCGCTTATTTTCACCATCTTCTTTGCTGCAGCCGGGTCCTTTTCAATGTTTATTTCCTTAAACTCTATCTTCTTTTGCTTCAGGAACTCCTTTGCTGCTACACAGTATGGGCACCATGTTGTTGTATAGATTTTTACCTTCTTCTTTGCCATCTCAATCACAATTTATTATGTCGAACTCATTAAAATAACTATACTATGTAAAGTATGGGTAAGGCAAGCGCGATGCCCACAAGGAACCATACTGGTCTGCCTTCCCTTTCCTTGGGCATAACGTCCCTTGTTACAAGGTAGAGAAGAGCCCCTGTAAGGAACGCGAATATAGAATAATTCATGAAATAAGAGAACATGAGATATGTCCCTGCAAATGCTCCGAGCAAGGGCGCTGATGAGAGCAGCAGCTTTCCCAAGGCAGTCATCTTGAATGCCTTTCTTATATGTTTCAGCGAATG
>JBHIDR010000065.1:0-3017 GCA_046760225.1 Candidatus Aenigmatarchaeota archaeon | reverse complement strand
TTATGATATGGAGAAAAAATATTTCAGGAAATTTTCAAAGGAGATAGGCATCCTCAGAAAGGAATTCATAGAGTCCACAATAGGCAGTGTTTCTCAGGGGATTTCTACATTGAACAGAAAGGCGTGCAGGGATTTGTTAAAGAAGAAGATAGACAAAGAATATTCTTACGAAGAGATGCCGTCAAACATCATAATACTGGCAGGGAATATTGTATACGAATTGCTTACCATGGAAGAGTTTATCTCCCTTTTTGAAAGTTCCTTTGAACCAAGTTTCTTCAAAAAGATAAAGAGAATGTGCAGTACAGAAAATCCGGAAACAATATCAGAGGCATTACTAAACAACGAGTACAAGGTAAACAGACGAGCGTTGTCTGTGATCAGGGGCAGGCTGTGGCACAGCGAGAGGAGCGCTGAGTGCTACATTGATAGAACCTTTTACGTGCCTGAATACAAGGGAAAGAAAGACAAGCTGATTGAAAAATATAGCAGAAAGACTGAGAAAAGAATAAAGTTAGATGCTATTGAGGAGTTTATGAGGGGCGATGACAATGAAGCATGAGAACATACACAAGAGAATCGGCTACCTGCTCAAGAAGACAAAGAGCGTGAACGAGACAGTGTACAAGGGACTTAACATAAACCAGAACACATTCCTGCAGAAGCTTGTACCGGTTTCAGTAATGGAAAAGCGGCTCAACATAATGGCAGATGATTATTTCACGGGCCTTGTTTTTGCAGACTATATGGCAAATGTTATTACAGGAGACAGCAAATTCCTCAATAACTTGAACAAAATTACAAAGAGCATGCGGGAAAGCAAGAAGGATTCCAGGCTTGACCTCTCGGTTATTGTTGCTGAAGCTGGCCTATATGCACAAGGACTTGGTGAGAAATATTTTACTGGGAAAAGGGGTGTTAGGGGCATAAAGAGGAGATACCTGACATACATAGATGATGACCTGGAAGAGATCAAGCCAAAGGACATCAAGAACGTGGACCCATATTATGAAGCAATAGGAATGATGGTCTGCGACATGTATTCTGATGATTACAGGAAAGAACTAGGCAAGATTGACAACACTGCTCAGCTGAAGGCCCTGCTTTTCACTGACTGTGTTTCAAGGCACATCAAGGACAACAAGTCCAAGAGGAAAATAAAGTCCCTTGTGAAGAAAGATTATATAGAAGCTTCGCTTGTTGCAATAGACGACTTCAGGAAGGAAGTGACAGTTGAAGATTTAGCAGAGTACATAAGTGAATTAATCAGAGATGCTGAAGAATGAAAAAGGCAATACTGGGGCTGACGAACGCGAACACAGACATAATAGGCAATATAACAGAAGAAAAGCTCAAGGAACTTGGCCTAAGAAAAGGTGAAGCCAATGGCAGGCCATGGTTCAATCCCTATGATATAATGAATGGTGTGAAAAAGATTCCTGGAGGCTCTCCTGCAAATGTTGTTGCAGGTGCTTCATACCTAGGTTTGAAGGGAAAATGCGGCCTCATGGGCACAGTAGGGGACGATGAGATAGGGAGAATGTACATAGAAGACGTGGAGAAGAACGGCATAATCAATTATTTTTCAGTAGAAAAAGGCAAAAGCTCTGTATGCTACTTGTTTGTCACACCTGACGGTGAAAGGACATCTGTTTATGAGCTTGGTGTCTGCGGAAACTATGAAATAGATTTCGAAGCTATAGAAGATTTTTACATATTCCATACAGCTGCTTATGAGAGCGTGACCAACCTTGACAGGGCATGGGAGGCAATGGAATATGCCAGCAGGCATGGTGTGAAGGTAAGCTTTGACCTTTCTGATCCTGCTGCTGTCAGAAAATACAGACCCATGTTTGATGACATACTGGAGGTTGTTGACATACTCTTTGCAAATGAGCATGAGGCAAGGGAATTGACCGGACTGGAACCTAAAGAAGCTGTTGAGGAGCTGAAAGAATACTGCGAAATAGCCATTGTGAAGATGGGTGCCAAGGGATCTTATGTCAAGGGAAAGGAGCTGTACAAGATACCCAAATATCCCTGCAATCTTGTTAACACGACTGGTGCTGGTGATGCTTATGCTGCAGGGTTCCTTTATGGCTATGTAAAGGGATTCTCGCTTGAAAGGTGCGGTCACAAGGGAAGCGAGTTTGCAGCAAAAGTATGCGAGAAAGACGGAGCAAGGATCATTTGAGAAGCCCCTGAAAGTATTGGAATTTTTTACCCTGAAGATAATCCTTCATTTCATTTGTCCAATCTGATTGCTTTTCATTTTTCGGTTTAAAAGACATTAACATGGCGTCAAAATCTTCCTTTTCCCTTCCAGAATCGTATAATCTGGTTGCCATGTCAATGGCCCACTCTTCACCCTTTTCCAGGGCTTCCTTATATCTCCAATTCCAGCCTGCCTGATAGTCGACCAATTCAGCCACGAAGGGCGGAAACCCTAATTCCGATAATTTCCTTTTTGATGCTCTTTTATTGTAATAGCCGATAATGGCTTCAATTGGCTCTATTCCTTTGCAGTCAGAGTGAGATAGCTCACCTACCCAGACACATGCCCTGAAATCAAGATATGCTCCCATATGCTCAAACAACTTGTCTGACAAAAACACACATTGGTGCGGCAGGGTCTTCCATTCAACAGGTCCCCTGTGGTCCCTTACAGCTTCACATATCTTTTCCTTTTCATTTTCTGTGAATTCAGGGTAGTTCTGGAGTATCTGGACAGCTCTTTCAGAACTTGCCTTTGCATGGCATATTAATTCTGTATCCGGTCTGACGATGTCATGCAAGATTCCAGCGACATATGCCAGTTGTTGCTCCCTCTCGTCTCCACCAAGAACCTTAACAAACCACACAGCACCGTTTGCAGTCCTTATGATATGGCCCCATTGATGTATGACGCTTTCTGCCTTTTCATACTCTGATTTGCAGTACTCTGTCAGATTTTGCATCCCTTCAGTCAAGTGCATAATAGTAATACGGGGGGAAATCTTATATGCTTAAATGGTGGG
>JBHIDR010000064.1:0-3024 GCA_046760225.1 Candidatus Aenigmatarchaeota archaeon | reverse complement strand
TACATCTGGCTCATTTCATAGATGTACATCTGCGCAAGCTGCTTTATTTTTTTGTACTCAAGACCCCTTACCAGTGGCGCTATGAAGGTGTTGAAATAAGAGAAGCCCTGTCCTCCTGCGCAATTGACCTGGGAAGCTGCAAGCACCTTTGCTGCATGCAGGATTGCCACCTCTGGCTTCCTCGCAGGCCCTGCAATTGATGTATGGTTGCCTGTTCCATCTGGTTTGAACCCCCTCTTGAGAAAGAATCTTACGTCATGGGAGAAGCAGAAAGGCCTTGTGCAGAAATAATCAAGGTCATGTATGTGTATCTGCCCCTCCAGATGTGCTTCTGACAGCTTGGGGTTGAGCACCTTTGTAAGCGCATACTCCCTTGACATATGGTCTGCCATGAGCTTGTGTATTGTCTCAGGGTTGTACTGAAGATTTGCGTTCTCCTTTGTGCCCATGTTTATCATTTTTGTTATGTCAAACACAGGAAGCCCTATTCTTGTGTACTGGAGCCTTTCCTTTTCCATTCCATGCTCAAGCAGCTTTGCATTCACAATCTCCCTTATGAGTTGTGATGACATGAAGCTGACATTGATGCTCTTAAGGAACTTTTCAGTCTCGTGCGCCACCCTGTCTGCTCTCTCTTCATCAAGTCCTGTTTCCTTTACAAGCGAGTCTGTGATCCTTTTCCTGTTAAACTTCTCAAAGACCTCTGCTGATGTTCTGACATATACGTCCCCCGCACTGAACCTTCTTGCTGCTTCAGGAGCCCTTTTCTGGAGGAGGGCGAAAATAAGCGGTCTGACGTCAGACATCTTCATCCTGTTGTCAACCAGCCTGTCAACATCCCTTGCAATGCCATTGGCAACTTCCTCATTTGCACCTGCTCTTATGCAGCTTTTAAATACCCTATCCTTGTCATATTTCTCAGCACGGGCAATCCAGAATGATATCTTACCTCTGTCCTTTGTATAGAAATCCTCTACTAGCCTAGGGCTAATTACAGAATCTTTATTACTCATAATATCACCTCTAGTTTCACGGCACTGTACACTAAAAGGTAAACTTGTAAACAGTGTATTAAATAGTCAGTGACATATTTAAATTGATTTTGGTAGTAGAAAACAGATTTTGAACTGATATGACTACTGCCCAATGGTTCAGTAGTGTATGCCCCTCTTTGCCCTGACCTTCTTGGGCATCTTGACAAGCTTCATCTCGTTCACAAAATCAGCGCGTCCTATCAGTGCTTTTGAAGCAAACCTTCCTGTAAGAACAACATCTGTCTTTCTAGGCACCTTCTTCAATACACCCAGAACATCCCCTTCTCTTATCAGATCTATCTTAATTGCAAGAATTATCTCATCCAGAATCAACAAGTCAGGCTTTCTCTTGAGTGATTTTCTTGCAAAATCCAGCCCTTTTTTCGCAAGCTTCTTGTCCTTCTCAGTTGGCTTCTTGATATTCACCCATCCTTTGTGCCCGAACTGGTGAATCTCATAATTCTTCCCCAACCTCCTTTTTATCTTCCACTCTCCTATATCTTTTCTTCCTTTCATGAACTGGATAATTATTACTTTCTTTCCCTGACCAACAGCACGCAGCGCAAGCCCTAAGGCAGAAGTAGTCTTCCCAACACCCGTGCCCGTATAGACATAAACATTACCCATGGACCTCACCTTTCAGCCATTTCTCATAATCCCTGTTAGCACTTACATTAAACTTTATTATGCAGGGAACTGTATAGGAATGTATTTTTCTTATTTCCTTTCCAGCTCTTGCAGCATTCTTTTTTGATGTCTTCAGAACAAGCACATTCTCCTTTGCACTGCCGATTTTCCCTTTCCACCAGTATACACTTTCTATGGGAAAGATGTTAGCGCATGCAACAAGTCTTTTCCTGAGAAGATGCCTTGCTATTTTCTTTGATTCTGCCTTGCTGCTGCAGGTAACATAGAGCAGGTTGAAAGCCATAAGATCATCTCGGAACAGGGCATATCCCTGTTGGGCAGCCACCAGCATATTCAGCCTCAGCTGTTACATAGGGCAGCTTCCTTTCCAGCTCTCCTATGTAGAGTACTTGCTCTGCCCTGCTCCCATACCTGTAGACTGTAATGCCCTTGCATTTCAGCTTCCATGCAAGCTCATAGACCTTCTTCACATCAGAAACCCTGGCATTGTGAGGAAGGTTCACAGTCTTGCTCACTGCATTGTCAGTGTGCTTCTGGAATGCTGCCTGCATCTTCACATGCCACTCAGGTGCAATGTCCAATGCTGTTACGAACAGCTTCCTTACCACGGGCCCCACTTCCTTTATCTTCTGCAATGAACCGCTCTTTGCAATCTTTTCTAAGAGCTTTGTATTATAAAATCCTTTTTCCTTTGACATTCTCTCAAAAATAGGATTGACCTCAAACAGTGTTGCTTCCCCGAGGATATGCTTCCTGATAAAAGAAACAGCAAACAGCGGCTCGATTCCACTGCTGCATCCTGCTATTATGCTTATTGAGCCTGTTGGTGCAATAGTTGTTACACTAGCGTTCCTCATTGCGCTGTATTTCTTTGCCAGGGTGCTCCTGCGGAAGTTCGGGAATGATCCCCTTTTCTTTCCAAGCTCTTCTGACATCTTCCTTGCCTCCTGCGTTATGGATTGCATGAGCCTTTCTCCCAATGCCACGGCTCTTTCTGAGTTATAGGGAATCCCTAGTTTTATGAGCATGTCTGCCCACCCCATCACACCAAGCCCTATTTTCCTGTTGGACTTGGTCATTGCCTCTATCTCCTTGAACGGGAACTTGTTTGCATCTATCACATTGTCAAGAAAATGCACAGCTATTCTAACTGTCTTCCTGAGCTTTCCCCAGTCAATCTTTCCTCCATCAACCATTTTAGAAAGATTGATGCTGCCCAGATTGCAGCTTTCGAAAGGAAGCAGGGGCTGTTCCGCACATGGGTTAGTTGCTTCTATCCTTCCAGCCCCGGGTGTTGGGTTGTGCCTGTTTATCTCATCTATGAATATCACTCCAGGGTCCC
>JBHIDR010000063.1:0-3061 GCA_046760225.1 Candidatus Aenigmatarchaeota archaeon | reverse complement strand
ATATCACAAAGTCATAGTTCAAGTGAGTAAAATGAAAGCTAAGAGTATTTTGGACCTGTTCAAGAAAAACTGGTGGGTAGTAGCTCTAATTCTCATATTCCTGTTCTCCTATCAAATAAGGGCGTTCAATCTCGTGCCCGACAAGCTTCTTGGCTTTGATCCCATGTTCCAGTACAGGTATACCAAATACCTTGCAGACTGGGGCCGTCTTCCTGCATGGGACGAGCTCACCTATTATGTGGGCAGAGACGCCAATATAGGTCTTATTGCCCCATTCATGTTCTATATCACAACCCTGCTCTTCTGGGTATTTAACCCGCTTTTCGGTTTCTCCCTTATGACAACAGCATCGTATGCCTCTGCAATATACGGTGCATTGATTGTTATACCTGCGTTTCTTCTGGGAAGGGAATTGTCAAACAAGTATGGGGGTCTTCTTGCAGCCATTCTGATTGGAACTGCTCCTCAGATTTTGGTTAGGACGTTCGGAGGCTCCTACGACACTGACCAGCTTGCATTGTTTTTTATCATTCTGACTTTATATCTCGGATTTTATGCTTTAAGAAAAAAGACAATAGCAGGTGTCGCATTTGCCACTACAGGGTTTCTGGCATTTATGATAACATGGGGTACTTTCTCCTATACCATCTTCATACTAGTCGGTTTTGTAATTGTTAATTTCGCGCTTATTGCCTTAATAGGTAAAAAGAGTCTAATAACGAAGACTGAAAAGGTTGTTGTAAAACCCAAACTAAAGGAAAAGCTAGATTTCGCTCTTAAGGACTTAAAGGGAAACGTTAAGGTACTCGTAGCGCTTTTTGTTGCCATCTCTTCCCTAGGTCTATTAATTGGAGGTAATATTTTACGAAGTCTTTCTACCCTAATACAGTTTTCACAGATAGCAGAGGCAAAGATTGTAAACATTTCCATAGCAGAACTTCAGCCATTTAACATCTTCAACCTTGAAGGATGGATAGCATCAACTGGAAACTTTCTCATGGGTGAAGGCGTGCTTGATATCATTACGTTTCTTCTCTTTGTTTTCTTCGTATTGTTCGCCCTGACATACACCGTAGGTAAAAAAGATACCTACAGGGCTTCTTTCATACTTACCTTACTTTTTATCGGCATCTACACAACATTCAGGGGCATCAGGTTCACTGAATTTACGTCTGCCCTGTTCTTGGTTATTATTGCAGCAGGGTTCGGTCTTCTTGTTGAATATAGCAAAAGGGATACAATGCTAAAGGTTCTTGTTCTGGGCACAGGTCTGTGGATTGCATTTATAGGGGCCGGAATAGGTATGCAAATGGGGCAGGGTTTGGGACCATCTTCACCAAAAGTATGGGAAGATGCATGGTACTTCATAAAGACCCAGACGCCCGAAACCTCCCTTATCGGGACATGGTGGGACCCAGGACACATGATAGCAACCCAGGGAGAAAGGAGAAACATTGCTGATGGTGCACACTGTGGCTCCCCGTGTCTTTATAGCATAAATGACAGAATAACAGACCTTGGAAAAATAATGGCAACTGAAGATGAGAAGATATCAATCCAGCTTATCCAAAAATATAAGGGCACAAGTGAAAAAGTATATTGGATTGCTTCTAATGACTTGATAGGTAAATTCCAGTGGCTCCAGTACTTCGGTACGGGCTGTGACGCAAGAAGGGACAGGAGATGCCCACTCTACATCATGCTCGGAAGGGGTGACATACTGTATGATGAGAAAGGACTACCAGGAGCGATATATTATTACCAGAAGGACAGGAAAGGCAACATCGTCATTAAGACTCTTGTATTCTTCGGTGAAATACCCTTCCCCCTTCTCATACAGGGAAGGGATGCAATAATGTTCAAGGAAATGATTTATTATGAGGGTGCAACAGCCAAGACATATAACTTCGAAGATCTGGATGAGGAGAAAAGAGAAGCGCTCAAGCCGTTCGTAGAGCAACTAAACCTGAGGTTGAGCAATGAGACAGTTCCTTTCACTGCATGGGTGCCAATGAATTACGCCTATTTGACACTTATACCTGAAAACCAGAGGAATACTGTTTTCACAAGGATGTTCTTTTTGGAAGGTCAGGGGCTCGAGCACTTTAAACAGGTATTCAGAAATGAGCAGGTGAAAGTCTATGAGGTCATATTCTGAAGCCGTGGTTCTCATACCAGCTTACAACGAAGAAAAGAACATAGAGAAAGTGGTGAAGCTTACCAAAAAATATGTGAAGGGCGCAAAAGTTGTTGTTGTGGATGATGGTTCAAAAGACAAAACATCTAAGCTTGCAAAAAAAGCAGGTGCAACAGTCATCGTACATAAAAAGAACAAAGGAAAGGGTGAGGCCCTTAACACAGGCTTTTCTTTCATACTGAAAAAGCTAAAGAGTATCAAGTATGTTGTATTGATAGACGCTGACCTGCAGTTTCATCCAAGAGACGCCAAGAGTGTAATGGCACCTTTAATAGCAGATGAGGCTGACTTTGTAATGGGCAACAGGGATTGGTCAAAAGTTCCATTGAGGCATAGGCTTGGGAACATTTTATGGAGGATTACCTTCAATCTTCTCTTTGGTACAAGATTGAAAGATACCAACTGCGGCATGATATCAATGAACAAGAAAGCATTGAAAGCTGTAGGTAGGGTCTATGGGGGATACATAATAGACAACCAACTGATTATAAATTGTTTGAAAAGGGGACTAAAAGTAACAAATGCTCCTGTAACAGTCTACTACAAGCATGTATCAAAAGTACCAAGAGGTGTAAGAATGGTTCTTGGCGTATGGGTATTTCTTGTAAAGAAAGGTATCAGGTATAGATTGGGTCTTGAAAAGGCTTAATGCAGACAATCATTTACATTGACAGTTCTCTTCTCATCAAGTGACTTCTTCGCTACTTCAAGAATTTTTATTATCTCAGCTCCAACTTCTCCGCTGTTATACTCGTTCACAACCTTAGACGAGCAGTTATTTATAAATTGGGCAAGCTCAGCCTGTATTGTATTGCTCTTTGGAAGATCAAGTTTCTTATTCTCCTTTGTGTTGAAATCATAAAC
>JBHIDR010000062.1:0-3232 GCA_046760225.1 Candidatus Aenigmatarchaeota archaeon | reverse complement strand
ACGAGATAATTGAGGAGCTCAAGACCACAACAGTCTCTGAGAGGTCTGGGAGGGCGCAAGACAAGGAGAAGGCATACATGATGCAAAAGCTGAGGGCACTGGGGTACATGTAGGTGTTATAATGGATTACATGAAAATTGTGATTGTGGGTCATGTTGACCATGGAAAGTCAACACTGATAGGCAGGCTCTTCTTTGACACAGGCTGCCTGCCAGAGGAAAAGATAGAAGAAGTTAAGAAGACATGCGAAGCTCTTGGAAGGGAGATGGAGTTCGCATTTGTGATGGACCATTTGGAGGAGGAGAGGACCCAGGGCATAACAATTGACACCGCACAGACGTTCTTCAAGACAGACAAGAGGAACTATGTTATAATCGATGCTCCAGGCCACAAGGAGTTCATAAAGAATATGGTAACAGGAGCAAGCCAGGCTGAGACAGCGATACTGATAGTTGATGCAGAAGAAGGTGTGAGAGAGCAGACAAAGAGGCACGCGTACATACTCGGTTTGCTCGGGCTTGAGCAGGTAATAGTTGTGATAAACAAGATGGACCTTGTGGACTACAGGGAAGAGGTGTTCAACAATCTGAAGGATGATGTTATATCGTTCCTCATGTCAATAAACATAAAGCCTTCGTTTGTGATACCTATTTCTGCAAAGAAGGGAGACTTTGTTGCAAAACATTCTGAAAGAATGAAATGGTATAGTGGCCTGACAGTGCTCCAAGGACTTGATACTTTCAAAACAAAACCAGGCCTTTCGGACAAGCCACTCAGGTTTGCTGTTCAGGATATTTACAAGATAGATGGAAAAAGGATAACTGCGGGAAGAGTCGAGACAGGAGTAATAAAGCAAGGAGACAGCATTGTCGTGCTCCCTTCAGGTAACGAGACAACAGTTAAGTCAATAGAAGAATTCGGAAAAGACGCTTCAGAAGCAATAGCAGGGAAGAGCACAGGAATAACAACAACAGACCCGATTTTCCTGGACAGGGGCAACATCGTGTGCCATAAGGACAGCATACCGAAGACAACAAAGAGGTTCAAGGCCAATGTGTTCTGGATGTCAAAGGACCCCCTACGTAAGGGAGAGAAGATAACCATGAAGTGCGCGACACAGGAGGTTTCCTGCACAATAGAAGAAATAGAGAGGAAGTTCGATTCGTCTTCCCTTGAAAACATAAACGAGGACCTGGAAAAGCTTAACAATACAGAAGTCGGAGAAGTGGTGATAGTATCTGACTCCACTCTTGTACTGGAAAGGTTCAACGACTTCCAGAAACTGGGCAGATTCGTGTTCGAGAGGAATGATAATGCGTGCGCAGGCGGAATAATAACGGTGGTCGGATGATAGTTATACTCGCTTTTGATGGACTGGAATATGAATATGTTAAGAGGTTTGGCTGTAAGAACCTTATGCAGGAGTCCTTTGGCAAGACAGATATTTCGGACTTCACTGAGCCCAGAACAATTGTGATATGGTCGTCATTCCTTTCAGGGAGGAATACTGAAAAGGAAATACTTTCGATGGAGAACTTCTGGGACTTCAGGCTAAAACCAGAAGAGACGTTCTTTTCAGGGTTTAATAATTTTGTTGCAATAGATGTTCCTGGCTTTACATTTGTAAGGGAAAATCATGCAAAGGAAAGGCAGGGACTCAAAGACTTTTTCGAAAAGAAAATGACAGTTGAGGAGTTCGATAAGATTGCCTTTGAAAACCACAAGAAGACAAAGAAAGAATTTTTTGATGCCCTCGATAAGGGATATGAAATAGTGATGGGCTACTTCGGTCTTGCTGACGTAATAGGACATTTGAGCTTCGGTGTGGAGTCAAAAATGAAAATAATATATACGGAGCTCGATGAGATAGCAAGAACGGTAAATGAAAGGGCAGATATAAGGGTCTTGATAATATCTGACCATGGAATGAAGGCAGTCGGAAGGTTCGGTGACCATTCAAATTATGGCTTCTGGTCGCTTAACAATAAAGTAGAGCTTCAGAAACCGAAGATTACTGATTTTTACGGTATAATCAAGAAGATGAAGAGCTAATTACAGGCCCATATAAAAGAGAAGCAGCGCTGAACAAATCGCCACTTCCACCAAACTGAGTATGAGAACAATCTGCCATTCCTTGAATCTTCCCATTCTCATGACAACATGCGTCAGCGAATATATTTTCTTTGAGATGGGTTTTAAGGTCCCATCCGGTTGCAACTTACCAAAACACTCTGCCTTAAATTTGCTTCTAAGCTTGAGGAAGAACTCAATTATCCATGGGGTAAATGCCAATACAGCAAACTTTTCTATGTTACCTATGATTGCAACTGTTGCTGCAGACGCACCTATCATGTAGACAACACTATCACCAGGCATTATTTTTGCAGGATATTTGTTGAACCACAAAAAGGCCAATAGAGAGGCTGCAACACTGAACGCTATTGCTGCGGCAGCAATAGAACCAACATGATAACTGTAAATCCCCAATGATGTCATATAAATCAAGCCAAGGGAAGACTCTAGGCCATTCATACCGGCAAGCATATTAACGGCATTCGAAGCCCCAACAATAGCTACAGGCACGAGCAAGAGCGGGTAGAGAATACCAAAATCCACTATTCCTACAAAAGGCACCGACATGGTCGAGCTGCCAACCATGATTGCCATCAAAGGAACTGCAGCAGGTAAAGTAAGCAGGGGCTTTTGCCATTGCCTAAGCCCAATTCTTTTGAATCCTTTGTTGACCTTCTTCATCAATACACTAAGGTCGTCAAATATACCGATGAAGGTTACTATGAGAATGGTTGATATGGCGGCAAAAATAGCTTCTATGCTCTCTATGCCCCCATACAGGAAGACCTTAATCCACATATATATGAAAATACCTGCAAGAAAACCAACCAATATTGCTGGTCCGCCCATTTCTGCTATTTTTGGCTTGCTTTTTTTCTGGATATCTGTTCCTACCATTCCTATTCTTTGTAGAAATATGATGAGCTTGGGCGTGATGATGAGCGTAGCAAGAAATGAGACCATGATTGCAAGATATATGGACAAGCTCACTCATAACACCTCATAAATTCTTACTCCGGCTCGTCCATAAACATTTCTATTGTCATATATCAATTTGAAATGTTGAGACGAATCAACATATTGAATAAATTTCACAGGATAATTTTCACTGAATTCGTTTACTGATATGAGACCTTCTATAATAAAGATGTAATCAAAA
>JBHIDR010000061.1:0-3294 GCA_046760225.1 Candidatus Aenigmatarchaeota archaeon | reverse complement strand
GGGAAGAAATGCAGGAAGATAGCAGAGATGAAAAACCCGGCAGCAAAGCTCAGCATCTGTTCATGATACTTTTTGAAATACTTGATGAGCCTTTCGCTGAAAAAGCTTGTTGCTGAAAGCAGTGCTGCAATTATTAGGGGCAAAGTCATAATAAGTTTAAAGCTGCCCAGAATATAAGTTTAGCCCAGCTCCATCATCCTGCTGCTTTCAATGCTCCTTTCGATGAGTTCATCTATGTCAATGCCCCTTTCTATCCCTTCTATTTTCCCTAAATCTGATCTGGTTGCAGGGTGCAGGGGTGTTGCAAAGCAGCACATTGACCTTGATTTTGCAGTGTAGCATCCTTTCTCCTTGAGTATGGACGTCTCGTAGGTTCCTATCTGCTTTGCAATATCTATTATCTCGCTCTTCTCCATTCCTATTAACGGACGGAACACAGGTAGGTCGCTTGCTGCATCTTCTACCCTGAGGTTCTGAAGGGTCTGTGAGGCCACCTGTGCGAGCGATTCCCCTGTTGCTATTGCAATGGCCCCTTCCTTTTTGGCTATCTTGTTTGCAATCCTGTACATCATCCTTCTGCACAGTATGCAGTTCATTTTCTTGTCCGCAACAGCGAATCGTTTCAGGTTCTCCCCATGTGGCACGATATAAAACCTGATTTTCCTCTTTGAGAGCTTTGCCAGCAGCCTGGCAAGCCTTATTGCCCTTTCCCTGACAACTTTCGGTGCAAGCGGCGTGTTATCGAGGTGAAGGAGTATGATTTCATATTTCTTGCTGAGCATGGCTGCAGCTACAGGGGAGTCTATTCCTCCGCTCAACAGGCAAACCACTTTCTTCATGCCCAAAAGTAGAGAACAAGACTTTTTAAATGCCTCGAATCATGCGCGGTCTTTCAGCCTTTTTCCACAGTTCAACCAGCCTCTTGTGCTTGGCCACCCTTTCCCTGCCGTAAACCCCGCACTTTATCAGCTGTGCCCCTGTTGCAACAGCCAGGTCAGATATGAAGGGATCCATCGTCTCCCCTGAGCGGTGCGATACCACGGTCACCATTTTCATTTTCTTCGCCTTTTCAATTGCCTTCAGTGTCCTGCTGACCGTGCCCGCCTGGTTTGGCTTGATTATCATGGCATTCGCGACCCTTCTCATCCTTTTTGCCTGTGTTGCGAATATATCGTCCCCGCATACCATGCACCTGACTTTTCTTGTGAGCTTTCTGAAACTTGTATAGTCTTCCTCATGGAAAGGGTCCTCCACATAGGCTAATCTGTATTTCCTTATCAGCCCCTCTACGAAGTCCATCTGTAGACCGTCATCCATCCTCATTCCCAGTTTTTTGTATACATAATTTCCCTTTGCATACAGCTGGGTTGCTGCCATGTCTATTCCCACAAGCGCGCAGTTCCTTTCTGCAATATCTGTCAGGACATCAAGCGTCTTGTAGTCATCAGCTTTTGCCATCCATGCACCTTCATCGTTCTTCTTCCTTGCCTTCAACTTTTTTCCGACCTGCTCCCATATTTTCCTGTTGGTCTTCAGTGCCTCGGCCATTGTCCTTGCTTTTTTCGGGAAAACAAGGAATTCCTGTATGTCAGTGTTCCCCCCATGTGCGCCACCACCAACCACGTTCCCGAGCGGGTAGGGAAAGGCCTTTGCCCTTCCAAGTGCCCTGTATGCCTGACCATTCCCCTCCATCCTTACGCTTGCCATTGAAAGCGCAATGGAGAAGTTGCCGCCAACCTTGTTTATTCCCAGTCTCTCAAGTTTCCTGTCAACCGCCCCGAAGCTTTCCATTCCTGTAAATCCATGTTTCATCCTCCTGAAGTTCTTGATGACCCTGCTCACGGGCAGCTCCCTGGCTTCATGCCTGCCCTTTGATTTTCCAGAAGGTGATGAGGCGCAGTACTTGCTGTTTATGCATACCTTTACTGTTTTGTCTCCTCTAGAATTTCTTAAGACAGATATTCCAAGCCCCTTAATCATGATAATATTTTTCTCCTCACCTTAAATAAATACTCGAGAATCAGGCCTTCTTTACCCTGGTCGTCTTGAGCGGCGCCCTTCTCTTAACGCCGAGGGGGCTCAGCCCCTGCTCGAATTCCAGCTCTGCAACCCTTATCGGGTCCTTTTCGTTTGTTTTTATCAGTGCAGGCGCGCCCCTTGATATTTGTAATGCCCTTGTGCCTATTATTCTTGCTCTTTCAAATCTCGTAAAATTTTCTTTTTTCATGTTATCACTATCCTATGTACCTGACTTCTTCTGCCTTTTTCGGTTTTTGCATTTGTTCCATTGCCTGTGTCTGGATTTCATGAATTTTCTTTATGAATTCGTGCATTGCCTCTACCTTCTCCTTTATCTTCTTGAGGTCTATTCTTACCTCGACCACTTTCTGCAGCACCTCTAGCACGGCTTCAGCTGCATTGGGATCGGTTATGATCGGGAACCCGGAAGTCTCTCCGAGCAGACAGAAGCCCCTTATTCCTTTCAGTTTGCCCACACCCAAAAACAGGCCCGAAGCTCCCACTATCGTGCTTATCTTGCCTGTTACTTTCATTTCAGCTCCGTACTTCTTGATTTTCTTCCTTACTTCCTCATGTGATGCAACAGCATAAACCTTTGGCTTTTCTGTCACCTTGCCTGTGCTGAACCCCCCGATTGTGATTATTTCCTTGCACCCGAGGCCCTTAAGGAAGTCAGTGACCTTCCCTGCAATCTCATAGTGCCCCCTTGGGTCATATGCCTGGCAGTCCCCTATCATGAGTATGTAGTCCCTTTTCTTGCCTTTCACATAATAGAACTCGTTCCGAAGCATGTGTACCCTGTTGTCATGTATCATTATGAAGGGGAAGAAATACGGCGAATACATCTCTGCGAACTTTTTTGCTTTCCACTGGCTGGCCAGGTAACCGACTGCTATTCTTCCTATGTTCCCTATGCCCGGGAGGCCCACAATGCAGAGCGGGTTCCTGAGCTTTGGCTTCTTCTCAACAATGATTTTGGTCTCAATCATGAAATTCCCTTTATCAACATTATTAGCTAGGATTTATTAAGCTTTGCCTTCCTCCTGTATTTCCCGTACTTCCTTTCCTTCTCAATCGAGAACTTCGGAGGGTGCGGGCTCACCGTCTTTGTTTCACAGTGCTCTTCCTTCAATGTATAGCTCCCGCACTTCGCACATTTCCTCATCTTCATAGTTTAAAGTAACCTGAAGATTATTTAAGTTTAAGCTTGCATTAAATGTTATACATGAAACGAAGCCAGGTTGTTTGTTTTATTGTACTCAAGGACAGCAAGTT
>JBHIDR010000060.1:0-3369 GCA_046760225.1 Candidatus Aenigmatarchaeota archaeon | reverse complement strand
TAATTGCTCCTGGTACATGTCCTTCACTTCCCATTAGTGCAGCTAAAAACTCTGCTTTTATTTGGATTGGTGCATTCATCAGCCATTCTGGTAATTTTATTGGGGTATCAGTTCTTCTTCCACACGGTACCTTAAGTGCGAACATGAGCCTGGTTAAGGATGAATCGGTACAATGAAAGCTATTCGAAGCGCCTCTCACTTTAATTACTTCTCCTTTACTATTTGTTATTGTAGATTCTGTCTTTCTAGAATATGTAGAAGAAAATTTGACACCAAGACATTTTAAATCGCTTTTTATACGTTGCAAATCATCAATGGCTCCTGAAAATCCTATTAAGTGAGGTCCTTTGTTTTTTGTTATAAACCACCCATCTCCCACCATATGTCCAAAAACACGTGCAAGGATTCTAAGTCTGGGGTTATTATAAGTTAAAGGAAGTAGTCCGTTTTTATTCAGCTTTTCGACCGTTCGTATGGGAAGTGGTTTTTGATACGGACTATTAATGTAATTTCTTACAGTATGTTCGGATACATTAAGGATTTTCGCTATCTTCGCTGCACTAAGGCCTTTTTTGGTTCTTAACCTGATAGATTTTATATAAATTTTAGCAAACCTTTGCCTTTCTTGACTATATGTTTTGACTATATTATCATTACTAACAATACACTTCCTGCTGCAACTTTGGTTGTCATATTCATATAAATTAGATGCTATTTCTGTTCCAGGAGTTATTTTCTTTGCAGGTATCCACTTAGTACCCTCATCGGTAAAACAAAGAATCAAATGGTCGTTTGTAACTATTATTTCACCCCCATTACCAACTATTTTTATCATGTCTTTTTTACATGGTATTTTAAAACCACGTAATACCCTTTTAGGTTCAAATCGCTTAAGTCTTTCATTGAAGCTAGTTACCCATACTGTTTTACCCTTATTTACTTCCTTAACTATTTTCTTTATAGGCACTTCATTGTTATCAGCAAGCTTCACTTTTGTGTTTCCAACAAGACATTCATCCACAACCAGCAGCGAGAAGTTCGAAAGGTCGAGCTTGCCTGTGCGCAGGTCATTCATTATAGTCTGCGGTGTTGCTGTTATCACCTTTGCATTCCTATAGTAAGCTCTCCTTGCAGGAGGTAGTATCTTCCCTGTGAGAAGGATTATCTCTTTCTTAGGAATGTCCATTGCTTCCTGGAATGCTCTCTGGTGCTGCGCGCAAAGCGGTCTTGTTGGTGCAACAACCAGCACCTTGCTTCCTTCATACTTTCCCATTCTTTCAGCTGCAAGCATTATTGCTATTTGTGTCTTTCCAAGGCCAGTGGGAAGAACACAGAGCGTGTTCCTGTTCAGGGCTGTCCTCAGTATGTTCATCTGGTATTCCCTCTGCTCTATGCTCTGCGGCACAATCAGCAGGTGCGAGAAGTACTTCATGACAGAATTATTACAGGGAAGATTAATAAATCATTTACAATTCCTCAGACAAACAAAAACACTGCCCTTAGCGGACCGAATATTATCAGCAACAGCACGAAATAGAGGACAAAGGTGACTACAGATAGTACCCTGCTCAGGATTAGCAGCTTCCTGCGTACCTCTGCAAAAGCATCAACTATCGTCTTGGCTATCAGGAACAGGACCAATGCTGCTATGGCATTCACAACAGGCCCTCCATATTCAACAGGTTGAAGGTATCTGAAATGTGCCAGATAGAATCCAGTTGCACCTGCCATGAAGGTGTTCATCCATGTCTTGTAAAATATAGCACCCTTCTGCTTCCTTATGGCGTACTCGATAACAAGCATGCTGGCAAAGGCAAAGAAAAAGTAGAGTGAATCAATAACAGCAGGGTATCTGCTGAATATCAGTACAAGGAACATGAAGCCAAAGGCCATTGCTATTCCAAACATCAGACCATTCATCAGAGAATCAGTTGACATCAGGTTCCACCAGCAAGTGCAACAGGTGTCCCGCCGGCATGCCAGCTCTCCCTTGGCCTTATCTGGATATTGAATATCCTCTCAGAATTGTCATCAAGAATGAGGCCTGCTCCCTTTGATTTTGGCAGGTCAGTCACGCTCTTCCTTATGTCCTCCAATGCATAGGTCTGCATGATTGCTGAAAGAGCATCCAGGTCAGGCGCTGCAGTAAGCCTGTGCGCAATCACCAGGTCAGACTGCGCAATAACTGTCTCATGCAGCTTGTTCGGCCTCTGCGTAATGAAAACAGTGCTTATTCCCGGCTGCCTTCCCATTGTGACCAACATTAACAGCGCATCTGTTGCAGCTGTCTTGCCAGTTGCAGGAATAAAGTTGTGCGCCTCGTCCATTATGAACCATGTCATTGGCACCTTCCTCACAGCCTCCCCTGCTATCACGGCCAGCTCCTCTTCCCTCCTAGCAGCCACTCTTACCTGGTAAATTTCCCTTGCAAGTATTCCAAGCATCAGGTTCCTCACTGACCACTCCATCAGCGAGACATCCAGTACTGTTGCCACACCTGGCTTAAGGAACTTCTCGATTGGTGTTGCTTTTTCCGAGAATATACCCCATTCCTTTGCAGCTATGAACCTGTTCTGCAGAGCCAGCTTCTCCCTTGCCTCTGCTCTCTTGTCCTTCTCAATAGTATCAATGATGTCGTCTATTGAATATTCCTTTCCTTTGAGCTTGGCAATCACCCTTTCCACCAGTATTCCCAATGGCTCATATGGGCTCAGGCCAAAGGTCAGCCTCCAGTCACCTGCAGACAGTGCTGTTGGTTTTATGGAGAAAGTATCATCAAAAGGAACCCCTGCACGGATATAGAATTCAGTTAGGCCAAGAGGCACTATGTTCTGGCTCTCAAATCCCTTGGGCTTCATGTCCCATGCCTTGAGAAGCAGCAGTGCAGGGTCATTGGGCTGCTTCATGCTCCAGTATATCCCCATTGTGTCGATCATTATCACAGAGAGGTTGTTCCTTATCTCTGGCGGCAGGTTCATGACCTCCTCTGCAATCACAGCCCCTGAGTAGCTGTTATGAACTATGATGTCGTTTGCAACAAAATTATGATGTTCAGGTACAGAAATGTCATAAACCTTGAACTTCCCCTCCAGCTTTTCCATGGCAATAATCTCATCCCAGAAGATATCAGAAGTTGCCAGTAATTTTAGTGCAGGGTTGTTGTCAACTTCAGCAATCTGCAAGAGCTTCTGCCTTGAAGGATTATAATTGATGCTCGTGTGCAGTCCTTTGGGTATGGAATATCCCAGTTTCCTGCCAATTTCAGCCCAATTCTCAGGTCTGCGTATCTCCCAGATTTCCTTTGGTACGGTGTCTATCTTAGTATTCCTGTTCAAATCAGCTATCTCTTCTATACATTCATTCTGCTTA
>JBHIDR010000059.1:0-3387 GCA_046760225.1 Candidatus Aenigmatarchaeota archaeon | reverse complement strand
AACCTCTACCTGAACGGAACGCTTAATGCAAACAAAACAATAACATATCCTGCTGCATCGAATGCAACTGCAACTGTTTATATTGGAACAGTATATCTTTACAGGGACGAGGTGCTGAGGGCAAGCGGGGCTTCGCCGCAGTCAGAAATAGCGCAGCTCGCTGCAGCGGAGTACGCGTACAAGGTGAATGCAACAGGCAACCAGAACTTTTCTGACAACTCCAGCGTGACATATTACCTGACAGTCAATAGGGCTGCCTCTTCTGTATCAGTGACATTCAGCCCATCATCATCAGAGACATACGGGACTACAACGACAGCGTTCTGTAACATAACAACAGGCGATTCAGTAGCATTCTTGACAATCGACAGAAACGGTACAGGTGTTGTGGCTGGGGCAGGCAACCAGTATGACACACAAACATTGGGTGCAGGAGATTATGATTATGATTGTTATTATTCACAGTCAGAGAACTACACAGCATCATCTTCACTTGACAATATCCTTTCAATAGCCAAGGCTGACCCATCAGCAAACCTGAAGATGGAGCTTAATGGCACAGAAGGAGATGCTTCTGTGATATATCCTGCAGCAACCAATGCAACAGGTTATGCTACACTTGCAGACAACCAGGACCTTACATTCACACTTTACAGAAATGACACAGGTCTTGCAACAACAGACCCAGCAAGTGATGTGAATGTGCTCGGAGGCGGGGCATACAGCTATGTCTATAATACAACAGGAGGAGCAAATTATACAGCTGGAACAAGTGCCACAAGGACACTCACTGTTAACAAGACAGGAATTTCCCTGTTCCTTTACTTCAATGGCACAGAAGGCGATATAGCTGTTGCATACAATGCTACTGTGAACATCACGCTCGACTCCTCGCCGCAGGGCAAAGGAGCGCAGATAAGGACAAATTATTCTGATGGCGGGGACAATCTCTGGAACTCTGACCCGACCCCCATAGAGGACATAAGGAACTACTCCGTGAACGGAACATGGAACTTCACAGGATACTTTGCGGGTGACCAGAACTATACGAGCAACAGCACAACACATTACCTTACTGTTTATCCAACTGACCTGGAGCCGCCGAAATGGTCCAACCAGAGCCAGGAATCTGATAGCCCAGAGGAAGGAAGCTCGAACGAACTTTCAGCATACTGGACAGATAACATACAGCTGACCTATGCATGGCTTTCAACAAACGAGACAGGCAACTGGACAAACACAACTTACACTGCAATAAGCGGTATTGGAAACTGGTCCAATTTCAGCTGGAGCAACTCATCGCTCAGTGCAGGTGTAAATGTTGCATGGAAGATATATGCAAACGATACTGGCGGAAATGAGAACGTGACTGATACAATGAACTTCACAATAGCAGCAGCTCCTGTAGCACCTCCACCAGCACCGCCAGCTGCGCCTCCTGCACCCCCAGCACCGCCAGCAGTGGCAGCGCCAACATTTGATTCGCGAATGAGCAAGCTCACATACAGCGAGGCTGAGGATGTTGAAATCATATTCAATGTGACAAACCCAGGAAGTGCGATTAATATATATGCAGAGGTGTTTGTGACAAAGGCTGGCAGTTCCTACAAGGAGTTCAGGACAACAAAGACAATCGGAGAGGACTCTTCGCTTGAATGGACAGAGATAGTGGAGACTGTCGAGTGCTCAACACCTTATGGAACATACAGCGTGGCAGTCAAATGGTATTATTCAGATGGTACATTCATAGAGGAAGACATGCTCAGCTATGGCATAGCCAGGTGCAAGATGGCTGACATAACAAAGCTGCAGACAGACAAATCATCCTATGAACCGAATGAGACAATGCACATAACAACAGAAGTGAAGAACACAGGAAACCAGGACATAGAAAAGGCCAAGCTAGAGCTCTTCACATGCCTGAAGGGTGAATGTGAGACGCCAACAAAGATAAAGGAGTTCGATGAGTTCCCGCTAAGTATAGGCGAGGCAAAGGAGAACCTCCATGACCATATACTTGAGGGATATGAGCCAGGAGACTATGAGCTAAGAGCAACTGTATCTGAAGGCGGTGTTGTCCTTGATACCAGAATGGTTGAGTTCACAGTCGTCATAGTAGCGGTTCCTGTTGACATAACCAGCACACTGGTAGGGGTTGCAGCTGCAGCAGCTATAGCAGCAATTGTGGCAACATACCTGAGAAGGAGGATGCTGCTGCTTGCACCAAAGATAATTGTAATAGTCAGGAACAAGACAAAAGTCAAGTTTACACTAACTAACAGGACAAAGCACAGGTTCAAGAACGTTGTTGTGGAGGACAGGATACCTGGCAAGCCGAAGATAGAGAACATCACGCCAAGACCATTGAAGACAATAAGGACAGCCATATACACCAAGATAGTATGGAAGCTTGACATCAAGCCGAAGGAAAAGAGGAAGTTCAGTTACAAGATAAAGGCAAAGTTCAAGAGACTGCCGAAGGCAAAGATAAAGAGCTTTGAGAAAGTGGTGGAGAAGAAGCCTAAAGCCAAGGCAAAGAAGCCAAAGGCAAAGAAAAAGAAATGAATTTATTTAGTAAAGATATGAAGGTTGTGTGGGAGCCCGAGCTTCCATTTCAAGTTCTCAATAAACCATGGAGCTAGCTTGTGCGGGCTCTTTTCCAGAAGCTCCTTCAGCTGATTCTCGTTCATGAACCTGACATTCACGGTCTCCTCGCTCAGCTTTACTTCACCGTCATAATTCCCCTCAAATAGCTTGCCTATAACCCTCTCATTTGGGCTATATTCTATACGGAAGTGCAGCAATTCCTTTAGCGGGATATTGATTCCGAACTCTTCCTTCAGGCCCCTTGCAGCAGCCTCTTCATAGCTCTCTCCTGCACGCACATGCTCTGTCATTGAGCCCTCCAGAGTACCGGGAAACCTGTCTTTGTCAGGGGACCGCAGCTGCACGAGCATCTCCCCCTTGCTGTTGAAAATAAAGATATGCGCCTGCCTGTGCCAGGCATTAGTGCTGTGCACAGCTTCCCTTTCCTCAGTCCTTATCACATTGTCGTTCTCATCCACTACATCAAGTTTTTCTCCCATGTCAATCACAATTAAATAATGATATTTCTCTTTTAAGGATTTAACCCTAACAGTAATCTTTAAATACATGGTGAAATAACTAATCATAGTAATTTCTGGTGCTGTTAATGGAGGAGAAAAAAACAGGAACAACAACTGTTGGACTGATATGCAAAGACGGGGTTGTGCTTGCAGCTGAGAAAAAGGCAACAATAGGATACATGATAGACTCAAAAGTAGCAAGGAAAATATATAAACTGGATGACCATATTGGCATGACAATTGCGGGGAGCGTTGGGGACGCACTCTCGCTCGTGAGGTT
>JBHIDR010000058.1:0-3454 GCA_046760225.1 Candidatus Aenigmatarchaeota archaeon | reverse complement strand
AGTCTGCCCTTATTTTTTTAATGTCCATAGCCATACCTCTACTATTTTATCTTTATCCTTTTAAGTATTATAGAGTTTGTGACGACAGTAACAGAGCTGAACGCCATTGCAAGGGCCGCTATTATAGGATCGAGCAATATCCCAATAGGATAAAATACTCCGGCAGCAACAGGTATTGCAGCGATATTGTAGAAGAACGCCCAGAAAAGGTTCTGCTTTATCTTTCCCATTGTCGCCCTGCTCAGCCTTACTGCAGCAACAACATCATTCAGGTCGTCCTTCACCAGCACTATGTTCCCTGACTCTATTGCAATGTCTGTCCCGCTCCCTATTGCTATTCCAATGTCTGCCTGGCTCAAGGCAGGGGCGTCGTTTATCCCATCGCCGGCCATTCCAACAACCTTTCCTTCTTCCTGCAGCTTTTTGATTTCATTCGCCTTTTCTGCGGGCAGCACTTCTGACAGTGCTTTTTCGATTCCCAGCTTGCTGGCAATTGCCTCAGCTGTTGTCCTGTAGTCCCCTGTTATCATCATTACCTCTATTCCCATTCCTTTGAGCTTTTCAACGGCTTCCTTTGCCTGCTTCCTTAATGTGTCTGCTATTGCAAAGAGACCCACAGGCTTCTTGTTAACAGCCATGATGACAACGCTCTTGCCCTCTCTTTCAAGGGACGACATCCTTTCCTCCAAGGCTGATATGTTCAATTTATTTTCACTCATAAGTTTCCTGTTGCCTATCATTATCTCCTTTCCACCATAATTCGCCCTTATGCCCTTCCCTGCAATTGCAAGGAAGCTTTTCGGGTCAGGTATGCTCTTGAATTTCTCAGAGGCCCTGTCCACAATCGCCTTTGCAAGCGGATGCTCGGAATTCTTCTCTGCAACAGCAGCGAACCTGAGCATGTCGTCCTCATCAAAGCCCTGGGCAACCACGTCTGTCACTTCTGGCTCTCCCTTGGTCAGCGTCCTTGTCTTGTCGAACACGATAACATCCATCTTCCTTGCGAGCTCGATTGCCTCGCTGTTCTTTATGAGTATGCCGTTCTGCGCACCCTTGCCTGTACCAACAACTATTGCAGTTGGTGTTGCAAGCCCAAGGGCGCACGGGCATGCTATTATGAGGACAGCTATCAGTATAGTGAAGGAGAACAGGAAGCCCTGTCCAAGATAGATCCACACAAGAAAGGAAAGTATTGCAATTGCTATTACAATAGGAACAAAATAAGCCGAGACCTTGTCCACGAGCTTCTGCACTGGTGCCTTTGAGCCCTGCGCCTCCTCGACCATCCTTATTATCTGCGCAAGGAAGGTATCACTGCCAACCTTGGTTGCCTTCATCTTCAGGAACCCGTCCTTGTTCATTGTCGCACCTATCAGCGCGTCACCTTTCCTTTTCCTTACAGGCAGTGACTCTCCTGTGACTATTGATTCGTCAACATGAGAGCTTCCTGCAGTCACAGTGCCGTCAATAGGAACCTTTTCACCAGGCCTTATTACGATTATGTCCCCGACCTTTACGTCTTCCAGTGGGACTTCAACTTCCTTCCCGTCCCTTATCACGTGCGCTGTCTTTGCCTGCAGCTTAAGAAGCTTCTTTATTGCCTCGGATGCCCTCCCCTTGGTTACAACCTCCAGATACCTTCCAAGAACAATGAAGAGTATTATGAGCGTTGCTGTGTCATAGAAAAGGTGACCGGGAATGAAGAAGGTGACTGCAACGCTGTAGAAATATGCAGCAGATGTACCCAGTGCTATCAAGATATCCATGTTCGCTGTCCTGTTCTTGATGCCCCTCCATGTCCCTTCATAGAACTGCCTTCCTGCAATGAACTGGATGGGTGTTGCAAGGAAGAACATTATCAGTCCCGCATAATATGAATCAATTACTATTGCAGGTATAAATTCCCTGAAGCTTATGAGTGTTATCGGCAAGGTAAATACTAAAGAGAGCAGAAGCATCCTTCCTTGGTAATGCAGTTCACTGTGCTTGTGCTTGTATTCGTATACATGTTTGATTTTTACTTTCTTCATACCCTCTTTCTCGACAACCTCATATCCACTTTTCTTGACCGCACCCTTTATTTCCTCTATGCTTGTCTTCTCAGAGTCAAAATCAGCAATTGCAGTTCCTGTAGAGAAGTTGACATTGAAGGAGCTGACGCCCTTAAGCTTTTTCACATTCTTCTCAATAGTAAGCGCACATGTAGCGCAGTGCATTCCACCTATAGATATCCTTTCTTTCTTTCTCATGGCTAACCCTTGTACATATCATACTTTATCTGTAAGCCTTAGCGCAGTGATGGCAGCAAAACGTCAGCATTTTTTTCTTTATTTTCTTTCTGTATCCTCCCTTGTAAACTTTGCATCCACAGTGCACGCACACGCTTATTTTGGGCTCCACGGCTATATCTATCAGCCCTCCGAACCTTTCAAGCATCTTCTTCACAAAGAGCCTGCCTTTCTTCGTGAGCAAATACGTCTTTTTCTCCCTCTCGGTAATCTTTTTTACCTTGATATATTTCTGCTTTTCCAGTTTGCCCAGAAAGGGATATATCTGTCCGGCACTGGTCTTCTTTCCTATCTTTTTTTCAATTTCCCTCATTATTTCATAGCCGTATTTCGGCTTCTCGTACAAAAGAAGTAAGGTGTAGAACTTAACAAGATTTGTGACTTTGATTTCTTTCATGACTATACTTTACGAAGTGCCATATAAATAATTTCCACCAGACCCCTAACTTTATAAAGGAGGTTAATAAACTATATGTATCAAAATATGATATATACAGTGATAAATATGCTAGGTCTTTTCAGAAAGCGTTGTCCAACGTGCGGGATAGAGGTAAGGGAAAAGAAATTTAAGAGATTCGGAAAAAGGTTCTGCTCAGAGGAACACCAGGCACAGTTCATAAAGGAAGCAGAAAAACAGAGAAAGAAATCCCCAAAAAGCTCCTGCTGCTGTGGTTGAAGTCTGATAGGATGTTCGATGCCCTGATAGTTGGTTCCGGGCCAGCCGGATTGAGTGCTGCCATATACACGGCACGTGCAAATCTAAAGGTTCTTGTGATAGGAAAGGGCAAAAAATCCCAGATTTTCAAAACACCCAAGGTGGAGAATTATTTCGGTGTGAAGGAAATCTCCGGAAAAGAGCTATTGTTAATTGGTACAAATCAGGCAAAAGCCTTTGGAGCAGAAATAATAGAGAACGAGGTAGCGGACATAAAGAAGGCTGATAATCTTTTTGAGTTGAAAACAGCTGATAACAAAGCATATCAGGGGAAAGTTGTCATACTTGCAATCGGTGCCGTAAGGGAAAAGAGCGGGATTGAAAATGAGGAGAAGTTTGTTGGCAAGGGCGTTTCATACTGCGCAAAGTGCGACGCGCCCTTCTTCAAGGGCAAGAAGGTGGTGGTTGTCGGGCACAAGGACTATGCTGCACATGAGGCTCTGGAGATTCT
>JBHIDR010000057.1:0-3470 GCA_046760225.1 Candidatus Aenigmatarchaeota archaeon | reverse complement strand
AGCTTGGTTTCTTTCATAGCAAAAAAGGCTAACATTCCAGAGGAGAGGATCAAAGGGGGGTATAACCCGCTTCATAGAACAAGTTGAGAAACTCGGATTTATCGAAAGGGTGAAGCAAGGTTCGATAGACTTCTGGTGTGAGGTTTCCTTAGTGTTTATATTCTCTTTAAATTTTGGTAATTGATACTAATAAGAGACCAAATATATAAATATAATGGATAGCAAGACATTGATTTCCTTGGTAAATTCTTGCACGAAAAGTAGGGCATATTTTCGTGCAGTAAGATGGAGGGGTAGAAGATACTGTCCATGGTGTAATCATAGCAGGAAAATTTACCGTCTATCTGACGGTAAATACAGATGCTCCAAATGCAGAAAACTATTTACAGAATTCTCAGGGACATATCTATCAGGCATCAAAATACCAGCTAACATTGTCCTTTATTTGCTTCATTTGTTCATAATGGGAGTGCCAGTATACAGGATCTCCAGGGTGGATAAAATAAGCAGATATGGAATTGCAAGGCTATTCAAGCGTTTCAGGGAAGCTGTATATGAAAAGGCTGAGAATGAGCTCAAAGACCTTGTGTTATCTGGAGAGCTGGAGCTTGATGAAACCATGTTTGGAGGTCATAGAAAGGGCAAAAGAGGCTGGGGAGCAGTGGGGAAGCATATCGTTTTTGGAATGTACCAGAGGAACGGCAAGGTTATCTTCTTTCCCATACCGAGACGCAAGGCAGAGCATATACTGCCCCTAGTTCATAGGCACACAAAGAAAGGAAGCATCTATTACACAGATGATTTCAGAGGCTATGTATCGCTTGTTGTTAGAGGTGAGCATGTAAGCATAAGGAAAGAGAAAGGCATACCTGTTGGTGAGAACAATATCAATGGTATGGAGGGCTGCTGGAGCTATGCCAAGACCTGGTTATACCAATACAGGGGTGTTCATAGGGATAACTTCCCTCTTTATCTTAAGGAAATAGAATTCAGGTTCAATAATAGGGATAAGGATTTATTTGATATGTTGGTTAATATGTTAGTAAGGAGGTAATTTGGTATCCAAATCGTCACAATTACCTTAATTATAGTACCCGACAAAACAATTTAGACTGACCGAAAAGCTGAAATTCCTAAACGACCATAATTATATAGCGTATGGAATCATGCGCCAAAGAGCTTATCAGACACGTATCACAGGATGAATTGAAGAAACTTGTTCGTAAAGAAAAGAACAAACACGTACATGAACGGCTTCTATTTATTCGCCAACTCTATATAGGAGACAGCGTTGAAACCGCCTGTGATAGGATGTGTATATCTATCCAGACAGGATACAACTGGCTCAAGCAATGGAACGAAAAAGGCTATGAAGGTCTTGCTCCGGATTTCAGTGGAGGCAAACCACCAAAACTCACAGATAAACAGAAGGGACAACTAAAAGACAAGCTCAAATCCAAGGCCAATTGGCTCACTTCACAGGTGAGAGCACTCATCAAGAAGGAGTTTGGTGTAATCTACAGTATCAGGCATGTTGCACGGATATTGAGAGACTTCGGGATGCACTATGCCAAGCCGTATTCCAGAGATTACAGGCAGCCATGGAATGCAAAGGAACTGCTGGCAGAGGCTATAGAACAGGCAAATGAAACGATTAACGAGAAGTGTGTAGTAGGATTTCTTGACCAGGCAGCACCACAGACAACGGATAATAAGCAGAGGTTCTGGTCATTTGAGAAGCCGAGAATTTACAGGAACACAACCAGGTACAGGGCAAACACATTCGGGTTCTATCCGATTAACGGGAAAGAAGTTATTGAATTCATGGAGAGGTCAACAGCTCCACATGTGTGCAGATTCCTGCATATGATACGCATGAAGAATCCAAAGAAACGCATACTCTTGTTCCTTGATAATGCCCGTTCACATGTAGCAGAAATGACTCGTAAATGCGCTGAAGCCCTTAATATCACGCTGATATTCCTGCCTCCCTATTCCCCAGAACTCAATCCAATAGAGCTTATCTGGAAAAGTATTAGGAGAAGGATGTCCCAGATATTCGTCATATCTGAATGGTCTCTCAAAGAGACCATAAGAACAACGTTCCATAGATTAGCAAAGAAACCTTCTTTCATGAAAGGGTGGCTAAATATATTTATGCCAAAAATTTCTAATTTGTTATGTCATTAACTATAGTTCAAAGTTGGATAAATTAATGTTCTGCCAATAATATTGCATGAGACTAACCCAGAAACAACTGGATAAGACACTGAGGGAGTTCGACCATATAGTCAAAGTATACAAGAAAAGGTATTCCACCAAGCCCGAAAGGGACTGGAGAACATACGAACAGAGACTTGCCCTGAGGATGAAGAAAGCAGCGGAAGAGATAGAACCAGTAGTGGAAAAAGCTTATTCCATGATAAGCGTATCGAAGGATGGTAGGGGAAGACCCCCCAAAATACCTGTGACCAAGAAGGTCCTGCTACTTCTTATAAAGGAGATATTCCAGCTGAGCAACAGAAAGATGTCAAATCTTTTAATGTTTTTAACCTTCTTCACGGGTATAGACATCAGCTACAAGACCGTTGAACGATGTTATTCGGATGAGCTTGCCAGGCTCACCATACACAACATGTTCGCCATAATGGTGAGGAAAAAGGAGATAGAAAATCCAGACGTATCCGGGGACGGTACAGGTTACAGTTTGACCGTAACCAAACATTACAGGAACGAGAGGGAAAAGGAATTGAGGGAGAAGTCCAAGAGAGGTAGGAAAAGTGGTAAAGTCAAGAAAGTGAGGAGGCTGTTCACATACGCATTCGCCCTGATGGATATTGACAGTGGAATGTATATAGGATACGGAACCAGCATGAAGTCGGAGAAGGAGGCATTCAGGAGGGCCATGGACATGGTAAGAGAGATTGGAATCAGTATTGATAATGTAAGGCTTGATAAATATTACAGCGTCAAGTCAATTGTGAACGAATTCTCCCCTGAAACCAGGATATACGTCATTCCGAAAAAGAATGCAACGATAAAGGGTTCTTCTGGATGGAGGGGGATTATCAGGAGCTTTGTTGTTAATACTTTTCATCACCTGAAGGAATACTACAAGAGGAACAATTCCGAGAGCAGTTTCTCCGTGGATAAGAGAATGTGTGGATGGAAGGTGTGGCAGAAAAGGGAGGATAGAATAGATACAGCCTTGCTGTGCAGGGGCGTATGGCACAATTTAATGCTTATTGGTTAATTATGTCCCACAGCCAATTTGGCAGAAGTAATATGTCTTTATTCGTGTACATATTATAAATGACCATACATGAAGACCACTGTTTCTGTCCCAAAGCTCCATACACCGTAAAGCTTATAAAGTTTATTTACAAAAAATAATTACTAAAAAATAGTAAAAATATGTTTATTAAGTGGTGTGTCTTGAATGATGAACATGCCAGTTGAAGTAGAAGAGC
>JBHIDR010000056.1:0-3613 GCA_046760225.1 Candidatus Aenigmatarchaeota archaeon | reverse complement strand
GTCGACATGTATTTGCATAATTATTATATAACAGCAAACTTTTTAAACTCTTTTTCAGTAGTAAAAAAAGGTCATGTTTATTTGAGCTTTGTGTAGACTTATATTGCGTTCCTTTCAATTAATTTCATGGCCTTTTTGAACTGGATAATAGACTGGTATATGAAGAAATTATGGAAAGGCAAATCTTTAATTGGTTTTATTATCGCTCTAATAATATTGGGATTTGTGATGCTTGTTTTAATGGTTTTTCAGATGAGGTTCAAGGGAATGCTTGAAATTCTCATTCTCCTTGGTGTGGGGGTGTTCATGTTCTTCAATGGCTTTTCAACTTTCAGTGAGAAGAAGATGATAGAGGCTGTGCCCACAACAGCAATAGAGGGAATAGCAATGGGGCTCACCGAAATCGTGGGAAAGGTCGTGTCCTTTCCGAAGGAAAAGCTCATGACAAGCCCGATAAGCAGGAAGAAATGCGTTTACTGGAATGTGGTGGCACAGGAACTGCGGGAAAGGGGCAGTAGAAAGCACGGGACAACAGAATGGGTCACAGTGTATGACGTGAAAAAGAGTGTCAAATTCTACCTTAAGGACAAGACGGCCCAGGTGCTTGTTAATCCTGAGGGAGCAAGGGTCGACCTCAAGCCAGACAAAAGACTGTATGGAAGAAGGGGTATTGGAGTTGAAGCAATAACCAAACTGGGAAAGAAGCTATTTGGAGTTGAGAACGTGTTGGGAATGAAGAAGGGTGCTGGCAAGAAAGTAACCAACATACGTGAGATAGACAGATACCTGCGTGGCTATCCAAAGGCAAAGAGGCCTAGTTTCAGGAACTTCGAAGTAAAGGAACCTGAAGCTGCTTTAACCTTTATATCAACAGGTGACAGGCAATATTTTGAGTATGTCATAGAGCCTGGTGACAATCTCTACATACTTGGCACAGCAGGTGACAACCCTTATGTGGAGGAGACCACGGCGCTCAAGGCCGTAAAGGACATAATGGTACAGAAAGGGAAGCTTGAGAAGCTGTATATCATATCTGACAAGTCAGAGAAGGAGATACTCAAGAAGTATGGATGGGGCGTATGGTTCCAGATAATCTTTGGTGCAGCTGCAATGCTCGTATCTGTCACAATCATAGGAATGCAACTTTTATAAATAGGGAAATTCAATTCTATTCTGATTTGAATGGTAGGTATACTGGGGCTCGCGCTGATTGCATTGGGCGTAATAATCATAGTGGGAATAATTCTTTTCGTCATAGCTGTTTACAATTCACTGGTAAGGTTCAGGTTCACTGTGAGGAAAGCTTTCAGCAACATAGGTGTGCTGCTGAAGCAGAGAAGGGACGAGATCACAAAACTCCTACCTGTTGTGAGAAAGTACATGAAGTATGAGCAGGAAACCTTCTTGCTCGTAACGCGTGCAAGATCAGTTGACCAGAAGGCAAGGACAATAAAGGAAAAGGCTGCTGCAGACAATCTCCTCACAAGCGCACTGAAGACGCTCTTTGCAGTTGCAGAGGCATATCCGAACCTTAAGGCTGATGAGAGCTTCAGGCACCTCAGAGAAAGGATCACAGGACTTGAGAACGAGATAAGGGCAAGAAGGGAGAGCTACAATGATGCTGTAAAGAACTACAATGTAAACATCAGGGTATTCCCGAATATAATTCTTGCAGGCCCGTTGGGCTTCCGCAAGCAAGATTTCTTCAAGGCAACTGAGAAGGACATGAAGGACGTGCAGATCAAGTTCGGTGAGGAGCCGATTATCCCTGGGAAGACAAAGATTGCTGTTCAGAAAGCCAAGAAGAAGATGAAGACAGCAACAAGCGAGAAGACCAGGACAATGGTAGAGAAGCGAAGGAGATAATATTCCTTAAGGATATGGTTGAATGGTAGCAGGAGAAGCTGTTAAAAAATATATCAGGAGCCAGAGGAAGGCAGGCTTTAGGGACAATCAGATAAGGGCTGCGATGAGGAAGGCTGGCTACACACCAGCACAGATAAATGAAGCATTTGCAGCAGTGCCAGCAGCAAAGACACCTGCAGCAAGGGCACCAGCTGCAAAAGCTGGGATGCCGCGCTCAATGAAGATAGGAATAATTGCAATTGTGGCAGTGGCTGCAATAGGAGGACTGGCCTACTTTATGTTTTTCGGGCTCAGCGATGAAGCGCAGATACAGGGACTGCTCAATACCCAGTGCAGTGGACTTGAGACGGGAAATGCTGAAGCGTTCCTGTCAACATATGACATAGATCCGGGCTCCACAGAATATCAGCAGGCAACCCAAGCCTTTACCCTTGTAGCTGCAATGGCTATGGCTGGACTCGAATGTGACCAGAGAATTTTAGACATAGATTTCAGTGCAGACAAGACATCAGCAACAGCAACAGTTGAAACCACAATGAAAATGACTGCCATGGGAGTGGAAGTGCCCAGCACACAAAGTGCTGAAAGGGCATTTGTAAAGAAAGGTCTTTCATGGAAAGAAACTTATAGAACCGGCATCTAGAAAGCTTTTTAATTATCTTCTTATGGAGTCAGTCTTTCCTTTGTTCTTGGGAAAAGTGTGGCTTCCCTTATTGTACTTAATTTAAGGAGAGCCATTGTGAGCCTTTCCAAACCGATACTCCAACCTCCGTGGGGAGGGGCACCAAAGCGAAAGCTGTCCAAGTAAAACTCGAATCCTTTGGTGCTGAGCCCTTTGCGTTTAAATGCTTCCATCAAATCCTTGTAAATGTGTATCCTCTGCGCGCCGCTGCTGATCTCTATTCCATTGTAAAGCACATCATATGCCCTGCATATCTTTGGGTTGCCTGGTTCCGGCATTGAATAGAAAGAGCGCAGGGCTGTGGGCCATTTTGTTATTATAACAGGATTGAATTCCTGGCATATCCTCTTCTCTGCCTCAGGTGTGAAATCCTCGCCCCATTTCAGCTTTATTCCTTTTTTCTTCAGTATTTCAAGTGCCTCATCATAGGTTATTCTCTTCAGGGGCTTTTTTGGAACAGGCAGATCAAACTCTAAAATCTTGAGTGCATTGCCGCACTTCTTCTTGACCTGCTCAATCATGTGCGGAATCACCTCATCATACCATTTCAGTGCATCTTCCTCATCCCTAACAAATGCAACCTCAATGTCCATCTGTATGGCTTCATTAAGATGTCTGGGCGTGTCATGGGGCTCAGCGCGGAACACAGGCGTGACAATGGATACCTTGTCAAAGCCTGCTGCCATGAGTATCTGCTTGTAGAGCTGTGGTGACTGGTTGAGATAGGCCTCACGGTCAAAGTACTTGACAGGGAAAAGCTCTGCTCCTCCTTCGCTTGCAGCGCCTATTATTATGGGGGGATTTATGTTGATGAAGCCCTTTGAATCAAAATAATTGAGAAAGGATATCTTGAGTGTGTCAGCTATATTGAATATTGTTGCAACCTCAGGTTTCCTCAGGTCAATGAACCTTGCATCAAGCCTTGTCGGCAGCTCAGCAGGAGTCTTCTTTGTGACAACTTCCATTGGGAGCGGTGCCTCAGCCATGTTCAATATCCTGGCTTCTCTTGGGATTATCTCAAAGCCATGGGGCGCCTCCTTGTTTGCCTTTACTGTGCCCTTGACT
>JBHIDR010000055.1:0-3787 GCA_046760225.1 Candidatus Aenigmatarchaeota archaeon | reverse complement strand
ACCCCCCAAGCTCCAGCGGCTTTCCTGTTATGAAGCCAGGAGCATGCTTTCCTGTTAGTTTTTCATACTCGTCCAGCATCCATGCCATTACCTGCGGATTTGTGTAAACATCAGGTGCAGGTATGTCCTTGTCAGGTCCCAGCACTTCCCAGAAAGCCCCCACATAGGCCCTGCTCAGCCTTTCCAGTTCCTTCTGGCTCATTTCCTTGGGATTGCACACAATGCCGCCCTTTCCTCCACCAAGTGGTATGCCAACAACAGCTGTTTTCCATGTCATCCATGCTGCAAGTGCCTTTACTGTGTCTAGGGTCTCTTCTGGATGGTATCTCAGACCTCCCTTGCACGGCCCGCGTGCATCATTGTACTGCACCCTGAAGGCATCAAACCCCCTTTCTGTTCCATCATCCATTTTTATCTTTAGCCTTGTCTTGTGAATCCTCAGCGGTTCCCTCAGGATTTTGTGAATTCCAGGGCCAAGTTTCATTAGTTTGGCCACGTCATCAAGCTGTTTCTGTGCAATCTTGAAAGGGTTGAGTTCCTCTGGCATGGAAAATCTATGACTGTCATAATATAAAAAGAATTTTGCAAGGGGATTAGCTTTAAATATAACGGTGTTATATCTTTATCTATGCCAAAAATATATCTTGACAATGCAGCAACAACACCAGTAAGAAAGGAAGTGCTCGATGCAATGAGGCCCTTTTTCTCAAAAAGATTCGGCAATGCCTCCTCGCTCCACAAATGGGGTCAGGAAGCAAAAATAGCTCTTGAAAATTCCAGGTGCACTGTTGCAGCAGCAATAGGAGCAGAGCCAGAGGAGATAATCTTCACATCGGGCGGAACAGAGTCAAACAACCTTGCGCTAAAGGGAATAGTATTGGCCAACAAGGGAAAGCACATAATAACAAGCGCTATAGAGCACCCTTCTGTTCTGCAGACTGCCAAGTGGCTGGAAAAGCAAGGAGTTGAAGTTACCTATGTTCCTGTTGACAAGCAGGGAATAATAAGGCTCAGTGATCTGGAGAAGGCAATAAGAAAGGACACTGTGCTTGTCTCAATAATGTTTGCGAACAACGAGATAGGCACAGTACAGCCAGTAAAGGAAATTGGGGATATCTGCAAAAAGAAAGGAGTGATTTTCCATACAGACGCTGTGCAGGCATTCGGAAAGCTACCCATTGATGTAAAGAAGATGAACATAGACCTTCTTTCAATCTCTTCCCATAAGATTAACGGACCAAAGGGTGTTGGTGCGCTTTACCTTAGGAAGGGAACAAAAATCGAGCCCACAATGCATGGCGGCGGGCATGAGAAAAACAGGAGATCAGGCACAGAGAATGTTGCAGGAATAGTTGGGTTTGCAAAAGCAGCTGAGCTTGCTAAAAAGGAACTCAAGCAAATGAAGGACATGGAAAAGCTGAGGGACATGCTCATCAAGGGCTGCCTGAAAGTAAAGGACAGCAGGCTCAACGGACATCAGAAGAAGAGGTTACCGAACAATGTGAACATTACCTTCAGGTACATAGAAGGCGAGGCACTCGTGCTCTTGCTTGATGACCTTGGTATTGCAGCATCAACAGGAAGCGCATGCTCCACCAAAAAGCTTGAGCCCTCGCATGTACTGCTTGCAATAGGGCTGAAACATGCAGAAGCCCACGGCTCATTGAGATTGACCTTGGGAAAAGATACAAAAAGGTCTGACGTCCAGTATGTATTAAAGGTGCTGCCAAAGACCGTGAAAAAACTCAGGAAGATATCACCTTTCAAGGGGCAATGGGAGATTTCCTGGAAAATGGAGCATATGCTGCACAAGCATGTAGGAGACTGATATTATGAAAGAGCTTTATTCCAAAAAAGTGCTGCAGCATTTCAAGAAACCAAAGAACATGGGAAAGATGAGTAGTGCAGATGGTATAGGGAAAGTGGGCAACCCCCGCTGTGGGGACGTTATGCAGCTTTACATAAAGGTTAAAAAGGACAAAAAGGGTAAAGAGATAATAAAGGACATAAAGTTCCAGACATTCGGGTGCGTTGCAGCAATAGCAACCTCAAGTGCAATGACAGAGCTGGCAAAGGGAAAGGCAATAAATAAGGCAGAGAAATTAACAAAAGATGATGTTGTAAAGTTACTCGGTGGCCTTCCGCCAATAAAACTGCACTGCTCCATGCTTGTGGTTGATGCGCTGAAGGCAGCAATAAAGGACTACAGGAGGAAGAAAAAATGAAAAAGAAAATAACTGAAAAGATGCCAATAGCAGAGATAATAGAGTTAAAGCCTGCATCAGCAGAAATAATGATGAATTATGGCCTGCACTGCGTGGGATGTCATATAGCTTCTTGGGAGACGCTGGAAGAGGGTGCAAAGGCCCACGGGCTTTCAAAGGAAAAAATAAAGAAAATGGTAGGGGAAATAAACAAATTGAAATAGTGGTCGTCATGAAAGTCCCTAGGGTTGACAAGGAAAAGTGCATAGGCTGCGGTGCATGTGTTGCAATCTGTCCTGATGTGTTTGAGATGAAGGATGGCAAATCAGTTGTCAAGGATCCAGAAGCATGCGACAAATGTGACTGCCAGGCTGCAGCAGACGCATGCCCTGTTGAGGCAATAACATTAGAAGAAAAATAGCTAGGGAGCTATTTTCACAATCTCTTTCAATGTCTTTATTAATTTGTCCACTTCTTCAGCAGTGTTGTATATATAGAAGGATGCCCTTACAGTGCCTTCAGGCCTTTTGATTACCCTTTCTGCCAAGGGCATTGCGCAATGGTGGCCTGAGCGCACAGCTATGTTTGCAATGCTGTCGAGCATTGATGCAGTGTCATGCGGCTTCATTCCCTTTACATTGAAGGCCACGACCCCTACCTTTTTGCTTATGTCCCTCGGGCCATAGTATTCTATCTTATCCATGCCATCCAGCCCCTCCATAACCTGCTTTGTCAGCTCAGCTTCATACCTTTCAATATTCTCCATGCCTATACCTTTGAGATAGTCAATAGCCACGCCAAAACCTATTGCACCGGCTATGTTGGGTGTTCCTGCTTCCCACCTGTCAGGCAGCTTGGCAAGCTCATAACCATCAAGCGTTACCCTGTTTATTGTTCCGCCCCCCAGCATTGCTGGTTCTATCTTCTCTGCCAGTTCCTTCCTCATGAAGAGCGCTCCTATGCCTGTTGGCCCAAGCATCTTATGGCCAGAGAATGCAAGGAAATCACATCCTATTTCCTTTACATCAACAGGAAGATGTGGAACTGACTGCGCCCCGTCCACAAGGAAGAGAGCACCGCTCTTCTTTGCAACCCTGCCTATTTCCCTTACAGGAGAAACACAGCCCAGAACATTTGAGGCATGAACAACTGAAATCAGCTTCGCGCCCTCTGCCTTTGCCTCAAGATCACCCATGTCAATTATTCCCTCCTTGTCCTCCTTCACAAACACGACCTCCACGCCCTTCTTCCTTAGCCTCATCCAGGGGAGCATGTCACTGTGATGCTCTATTGTGCTTGTGACTATCTTGTCTCCCCTTTCCCATTCCATGCTAAGTGCCACAAGGTTTATTGCCTCAGTTGTGTTCTTGGTAAATATTATCTCCTCTGGTCTGGCACCAATGAAACTGCCCACTTTCTTGTGTGCCTCCTCATACGCCTTGCTTGCCTCCATTGAAAGCCTGTGTACGCCCCTGTGTATGTTGGCCCTGTAATTATGGTAGTAGCCAACAACAGCCTTCACAACCTGTTCAGGTGTCAAAGAAGTTGCAGCATTGTCAAAATATATTATCCCTTTCTGAAGA
>JBHIDR010000054.1:0-3872 GCA_046760225.1 Candidatus Aenigmatarchaeota archaeon | reverse complement strand
TTACGACAGTCACTAAGATAAACCCTCTTCCTTATTCCATCTCGCCCTATGCAACAGATGTTCCAGACCCCAAAACAGGATAACATTATCTATAATAAATAGTTAGGGTATATTCCGGTTTTAATTGTAGCCACTAATATATAGTTTTAATTTTATTTTATGCTTGACAATACGTGTCTCATGCATTATATTATAGACACTATGTATGTGGACCAATCAGTATCACGACAACGCGGAAAGACTTACACCAGAACCATTTTGAGAGACTCCTATCGCGAAGATGGCAAAGTCAAACACCATACTATTGCCAACCTCTCAAAATGCTCTCAAGAAGAGATTGAGGCCATCAAGCTGGCCCTCAAACACAAAGGCAATCTGCAGGAGCTGTGTTCTGTCAAAACGGACATCAAAACAAAACTTGGTCTCTCTGTTGGAGCTATTTGGCTGTTGCATTCTTTAGCGAAACGGCTGCATGTCGTCAAGGCACTGGGGAATACTCGGAGGGGTAAATTGGCCCTGTGGCAAGTGATGGCCAGAATAATAGATCAGGGTTCAAGGTTGTCTGCAGTGAGGCTTGCGGGCCAACATGCTATTTGTGACTTGATTGGGTTGGATTCGTTCAATGAAGATGATTTGTATGAGAATTTGGATTGGTTAAATGACAATCAGGCGCGGATTGAGAAGAGGCTTTTTGAGGCCATGCATGCGGGTGGAGAGGTTCCGACTCTGTATTTGTATGATGTGACCAGTAGTTATCTTGAGGGGAAGAAGAATGAGTTGGGAGAGTTTGGGTATAATCGTGATAGGAAGAAGGGCAAGAGGCAGATAGTGATTGGGTTGTTGACCGATGGAGATGGGGTGCCAGTTTCTGTTGAGGTGTTTAAGGGGAACACGACCGATCCGGAGACCTTTATTGAGCAGATTGAGAAGTTGGCTGTGCGTTTTGGGATAGAGGATGTGGTGATGGTGGGCGACAGGGGGATGATAAAGAGTGGCCAGATTAAGAAACTAGGTAAGGTGCAATTTCATTATATCACAGCGATTACGAAGGTTCAGATACAGAGTCTGATAAAAAAGGGTTCATTGCAGCTTGAGCTTTTTGACGAGGAGCTGTGTGAGGTTGAGTTGGAAGGTATTCGTTTGGTATTGAGGCGGAATCCATCGCGAGCGGAGGAGCTAGAGGCAAGCAGGCAGGAGAGGATAGAGAAGCTAAAGGGATATGTGGACAAGCAGAATGAGTATCTTCGTTGTCACAAGAGGGCCAAGGTTGAGACTGCATTGAATAAGATAGAAGGCTCATTGAAGAGGTTGAAAATCTGTGAGTTTTGCACTATTGAGGTAACAGGCAGGAGTTTTGCCGTCAGAGTGGACGAAGATGGAAAAAGGAAGGCAGGAGAGCTTGATGGATGTTATTGTATTAAGACAGATTTGAGTAAGCAGAAGGCACCAAAGGAGACAGTTCATGATCGATACAAGGATTTGGCTGGTGTAGAGCGGGCCTTTCGGACAATGAAGACAGGGCTTCTTGAGATCAGGCCAGTCAATGTGAGGAAAGAGGAGAGGACACGGGGCCATGTATTTGTCGTTATGCTTGCTTATATTATTACGCGTGAGCTCGAGAGGCTATGGGGCCATATAGATGTAAGGATAGAAGAAGGGATAGGAGAGCTGGCAGCCGTAACCAGTGATAGGATAAAGATAGGCACAGTATCTTATCAGCAGGTTCCGGAGCCGAGAGAATTGGGGACAAAGCTTCTGAAGGCTGCTGGTGTTTCAATGCCGAAGGTGTTACCGTATCGGAATGTAAAAGTAGCCACCAGAAAGAAATTGACAAGTCGTCGTAAGTTATAAAATATTAGGAGCTTTATCTGCTACATTCCTTTGTTCAAATCCTGGAACATTTGTTTTATAGTACTACCTTTAACCTGAGAAAAAGCGAAACAAGAGGCTAGAAATGTAAAATATAAGAAATATTTTTGAGTTTTGGATTTCATAAATCTATTTTATATCAAATTTCCATTAGATTCAACAATATTTTCTTTTGTATTAAGAGAGAGGCCCTTGCAAGGGCCTCTCTCGAGCTTCCTACTACATTTCACCTATTGGATGCATGAATAGGTCTGCGTTATAACAAGAACCATGGTCGCCATAATACCATTTACTATCGATCTTCTTCTTGTGATTAAAAGTAAAAGTTTCAATCAGTTGTTGCCTGCCCCATGGTGGATGTTCCCAGTAGGGATCGTTATCATACAGATTTAATAGCTTGAAATATTCGTAATCTGGCTTATTTTGGCCAACACTTCTGCGCGGGGTATATCCTTTCATATCTCCCTCGGGTCTATGGTCACAATCACAATTCCAGCCCTGTCCTCCGCAATTCACATCTACCTCTTGAAACCATGTCGTCTGTGGTCCAGCAGGATCAGCATCGTAGTTGTCATCTTCTATATAGCACAGTGTTAACTCAAAGATAAAATTATAGTAAATAAAAGATAAAACTACAGTAACTCAAATTCAAAATTACAGTTGACCTTTGTAATGAGCTACTTTCAATACTTCTTCATTGTACCACAGACGAACTTCCACACGATCACTGTACGGTATAATATGTAACTCAATTTCTGTACCCTGTGGCAAAGAAATTGGGACAGAAATCATATGTCCATTCCAAGAAATTTGATTATAGCCGTTTACTTTTCTAAACTCATGCAAACAGAAGACATCCTTAGTTGATTTGTAGGGTAGTGGAAGTTTAAATGGTTTAAAACAACTCCTTCCTTCCTTAAGAGCTCTTTGTAATCTTATCCCAGGTATTTCTTTTGTGGCACTGTGAACCTGTTCTTCATTATACCGATGCAATTCTTGTTGAAGTATAATTCGTGCTTGTTGAATATCTTCTACATGCTCACGGGCACATCTTCGGATGATCCTATCTTGAAGCCAACGATACGGCCTCTCTATCTTACCTTTGGCTTGAGGCGACAAAGCATACCATACCTGCATCCCACATTTTTCAACTACTCTCTTCCATTGGGTAAGTACCTCGTCTGTTCCTTTTATTTGCTTATGCCAAATACTGCCTATATGACAAACAAAACGAAAGATTGAATGACTGTCAACATAATAAGCCAGTCCTACTCCATATTTTAAGACTACCGACTCCACAGCTTTGATATGTGCCCAGGCTGTTTCTGTCTTAACAAAATCCGCATATAGAAGATAACGGCTATGATCTTCTAGTGTTGTTATCAATATCCATTTCTCATCTGCATAAGGAGACCATTTGTGATACGACGAATCATGCTGCAAGAGCATCCCAACCGCTTCCGTTACAACTTCTCGAGGAGGTGCCTTCTCTTTTCGAACCTTGGGTATCCAATACCCCCATTCCTTCGCCCTATTGCGTACTGTCTGAGCAGAGATTTCGTAATTGAGCCGCTTCACCACATTATCTCTGATCGCTGCATAATTGTAATTCCGAATCGGTATTTCCTTGTCTCCTATTAATTTTCTATCTCCTTCTAATTCTTCACGAATTACCCCATCCACTTCCTTTGGTAAGCGATGTTGTGGGGTATTTCGGGCATAGGCAACGGTAAACTTCTCGGGTGCCCTTCTATACGCTCTTAAAAGCTGATAAAATCTGCTCTCCGTACACTCTAACTGTTGCAATACCTGTTGCAAGGTAACTACTTTCTTAAGGTACAAATCTAACAACAGTTTTACTTGGTCATCTGTAAGCCTTTTGTGAAGCTGTTCGGCCATTTCTCCTCCTTTTCTGGCCATTTTGAGCCATAAGGAGGAGTACACCAAACTTATCCACTTTTTGACAACTTTACCACATTTCTATCCTCTGCGAACTGTAACTT
>JBHIDR010000053.1:0-3984 GCA_046760225.1 Candidatus Aenigmatarchaeota archaeon | reverse complement strand
CATGGTCATCTGTAAATTCGTCTGCTGTAAGGGTAAACGGCACATTCACTACCAGTGTAGATTATTGGAGTACCAAGAGTGCAAATGCTACGTGGACATGCAAGGTATATGGCAATGACTCTGCTGGACAGGACGCATCAACATCAGGCACAATTATTGTTAGTTCCTCAACAGGAATAAATATTGGAAATGCTACATGTGTCTTTGATGCTGCAAATCCAGGCACAAATGACCAGCAATGGGCCTGTCCAAGTAGTGGAACCAGGAACGAAACAGTAACACACAACGGAAATATAGATCTTAATTTAACAATAAACGGTACTGATCTCACAGGCCAGGCAGACGCTAGCTGGACTATTGGAGTGGGTAACATCACATGGAACCAGACAACATCTGAAGTTCCTACAAGTGAAGCCGGAACAGCACTCTCTACCAGTACAGCAGATTTCATAACAATTTGGAACAGAGGAACACTTGCGTCCAGGACTTCAAATACAACGAATGCAACAGCATGGATTGACTATCCAACACCGCTAAAATCACAGCTCTATCAAGGAACAGTATCCCTGATATCTTCAGCAGCTTAAGAAAAGTGATATTATGAAGGCAAGAAAGATTTTCATAGCATTTGCGTTTTTTTCCCTGTGCGCAACCAAGCTGGCAGGCGCTTCAATAGGCGTGGCAATAGCGCCTGCCACAGGGACTTTTAGTGTTCCTCTTGATGGCACAGAACTAGAATTCACAGTATATAATACAGGTAGCACAGAATCTTCATACTTATTGCAGTTAGGAGGCCCTGCAGCAAAATTCTCTTCTGTTCAAGGGGAGGCTGTAATACCTCCAAATGATTACCGAAATTTTAAAGTGAAGATAGACCCTTCGCAGGAAGTGAAAGAAGGAGATACTTATGATCTTACTGTTATAGCCAAAATTAGCTCTTCTGGAAACATAGTTACTGGATCAGAAAGCAGGATAAAACTTTCCTTTTATGGGGTGAGAACAAGGCCATACCCACAACCGGATGTTATAGAAGAAAAGGAAAGTGAAGAACCTCCTGAAGAACCAGCAATATCAGTAAAACCGAAAACAAACGAAGGTGATGCCATGGCGTCAGTGCCTCCACAGGAGTTCTCAATACCCTTGGATATCACTTTGCTCATTTTAATAATCATAGGTGGTCTTTTTGTGTTCATCAAAAGATTCGGGTATAAAGGATTTGGTTACAAAAAATTTGGGTAAAATGATTTTTTGTACTGCACTTGCAGTTTTATTTTTCCCTGTTTTATCACTTGGGGCCATATATGTGGATACACCGCAGTTGAGCTCTTTGTCTGTGAATCCTGGTGATAGTTTTACTGTAACAGCCAACATATCTGACGTCTCAAACACAAGTATAAAGAGCACAAATATCACATGTATTGGTTCAGGTGGTGTGGAAGGAACAGATAGTTGGGACAGCTTTACAGTCCAAAATAGCAGCACAACATGGACTGTTATGAACCTTACTGCTGTGGAGGTCAGTGGAACAATAAATCTTAATACATCCAGCATAAACGGCACATGGACGTGCACCGTTTATGGTTATAACATAACTGATGACTCTGCGAGCGCATCAAACAACAGCCTCAATGTCGCTACACGGGTAGGTTTCATCCTCTCACAAAGCACGTGCACCTATGACAGCGGTAATCCAGCATCTGCAAATAATAACTGGACTTGTGACGGAAGTTCATACACTAGAATCACACATGATGGCAACTTAGATTACAATCTAACAATAAACGGTACTGACCTGACAGGCCAGGCAGACGCTAGTTGGATAATAGTGGTAGGGAACGTTACATACAGCAATGTAACTGCTGGGGACCCCGCGCCATCCCCTCCAGGAACAGCGCTCTCGAATACCATAGCGGATTTGATTTCTTTCTGGGCAAGGGGCACATACCCCACAAAGAGCGCATCTGACCTTTACTCATGGATAAATTATCCTTCACCTCTTAAGGTCCAAACCTATCAGGGTGCCATAACTTTATTGGCAGTTGCCAGTGGGTGAGAATATGGGGAAAAGAATAATCTTTATTTTCATATTTTTTCTGACACTCATGCGTCCTGCAGCTGCATCAACCATCCAATTAACTTCGAATGTTACCGATACAGTTGCTCCTGTTATAAATTCGTATTTTCTTTTGAAGTCTGTATTTCAACCTCCTGAATCAGTAAATCTGACGGTCAATGTCAGTGACACATCCGAGATTTCAACAGTTTGGGCAACACTCCGTTACCCAAACACTTCAAGTGCAAACTTTACCGCGTCCCTCTTGTCAGGAAATAATCAGAGTGGTAATTTCAGTATAGTGTTTGACTCTACCAATGCACTCGGTTCTTACACAGTGACGCATATTTTCGCAAATGATACTTCTTCCAACATGAATGTAAGCCTTCCTAACCTTACATTTTCAGTACAGCTAAAGGAGGGCTCTACATCCAGCCGTATATCTGGGATTATATCTACAGAAATGGAAGAAAAAGAGGAAGAAGTGAAGTGCATAGAAAAATGGGTATGCTCTGAGTGGTCAGAATGCATTGACAGTAAGCAGACAAGGAGCTGCAGCGATTTGCACAGCTGCAGAAACTTAGAAAGTAAGCCAATGGAATCCCGCGATTGTGAAGTCCCAATTACACCTGTTCCTGGAATGCCACAAGTCTCACCACCACTACCCTCCACTCAAGTGCCACTGGGAGTGTGGATATTTTCAGCACTCCCTCTGGCATTTCTTGCTGGTTTAATATATTTCAGGAGAAAGAGGAGGAAAATTTTCAAAAAAATAAAAAGAAGTGATAAAAAATGAAAAAACAACACATGATTCCTATTGTATTTATAATAATCATAATGCTCTCTGCGCCTGTTTTTTCTATGGTAAGGGAAGCTGGTGAGGAATCTTCTGAACAGGAATTCATATCCCTAGAGATTGGTCTTATTACCTTGGCAGGAGCCGGCGGTATTTTCGCTTTCATCAAAAAGGAAAAGATATTCATGAGAAAGCATACTTTCCGCTTCGAAAAAATAAAGAAAAAATTGAGGGAGGATGAATATGAAGATTGATGATGAAATGGTCAAAACAGGAATGGAAGGATTAGATGAACTGCTTGGTGGAGGCATACCCTATGGAAGGGTTGCACTTGTATCCGGCTCTTCTGGTACAGGCAAGACCACATTCGGTGTGCAGTTCATTTATCATGGCACAAAGATGGGCGAACCAGGCCTTTTCATAACGCTCGAAGAGAACAAGGAAAAAATCATAAGCGACATGAAAGGACTGGGCATGGATATAGAGGCTGAGAAAGACTTCAATATAATAGGAGGTCCTGTAGCACAGCTGCTCCATACATCAGGCAAGTCTGGTGCCAATTTAAAGGATTTCATCAGGGAGATAAAGGAAGTAATAGAGGAAACTGGAGCAAAAAGGGTTGTTCTGGATTCCATAAACCTCTTCCTCATGCTTTTCAAGAACGACGAGGAAAGGAGAAAGGCATTGCTGTCTCTCATAGAACTCTTGGGCAGAATGAATTGCACAGCCCTGCTCACATGCGAGGTAAGGGAGAACTCCTATGATTTGAGCTGGTATGGGTTTGAAGAATTCGTTGTGGACGGTGTTATAACACTATACAACATGAGGCAGGAGTCGTCCTTTCTTCAGGGTATTACAGTAAGGAAGATGAGGGGAGTAAAGCACCAAAAGAACATTGTACCATATGCGATAACATCAAAGGGCATAATAGTCTACCCACAACAGCCCCTGTTCGGTTTGACAAAAAAACGAGGTGTTTAGATGCCTAAGGAAATAAGAGTCTTGACAACAGGAATTCCAAAGCTCGATGATATCACTGGTGGGGTAATGGAAGGCTCCTCAATCCTGCTTTTCGGTACTCCTGGCATAGACAAGTCCACATTTGCCCAGCAGATGGTGTACGAGAGGCTGAAAA
>JBHIDR010000052.1:0-4009 GCA_046760225.1 Candidatus Aenigmatarchaeota archaeon | reverse complement strand
GACCATGCTGAAATTAGCACACCTTTTCCGTTCTTGCTTAAAGCACCGGAGTGCACCAATGTACAGCCCCTTTGTAATAATTTTATTTCGAGTATCAGGTTCAATATGTTCTGTATTCCAAAGAACCTGTCGGTGGATTCAGTATAGTAGAATTTGGTTTGCTTCTTTTTGAGACCGCTTATCATAAGCTTCTGTATGGGTCTCCCATAGAACATGTATTCCAAGATAACAGTGTCTTTGCCACCATAAAACTTTAATCCCGCCTTCTTGTAAGCCCTTTTATTAAACTTAAAGTTGCCCCTCTTTATAATGAGGTCCGGTTTAATTCTTTTTTTAACTTTAAAATAGTCTGGTAATACGTCTGCGTTTGAAGCCACCTTTACTATATTATGAATATTGTAGTAGTACATGGTAATACTTTTCAATGTAGGATATTTAAAGCTTAAATTTATTCTACCATAACATTTAACGAGTAAGTAAGAGAAAAAGGTGATAATCTGAAAGTTTTATTCACACACGAACTTTTCTCTCCTTATATCGTAGGCGGAGGAGAGGTGTGGGCAGAAACCATCGTCAGGGAGTTGCATAAGAGAGGGATTGAAGTATATGTTGTTGCAGGAAGCCCAGGAAAGAGCAGGCTCGAGAAATTTGACGGTATACCTATACAGAGGGTAAGCCTGTTTCCGACAAGATATTCCTTCAATATAAGGGGTATATTCGCCTTACGTAAGGCTGTAAAGAAATTCAAGCCAGATGTGATCCATTGCAGCATATACAATTCTGCGATACCCTCTTCCATTGTAGGTAAAATGTATAGAATACCTGTTGTGGTATCCCTGCATAACCTATTTCTTGGGGAATGGTTTGATTATTTTAACCCGATAATGGCTACATTCGGATATCTGTTCGAAAGGGTAGCCTTAAGCTTCTCTTATGATAGCATCATGGCTCTTGACTTGTGTGGTGCTGAGAACTGCAGACGCATTGGCCTGAAAAAGAACGTTGTAGTAATACCGCACCCAATAGATACGGATTTTTATAGGCCCAAGAAAAGGAAGAAAAGAGATAAGCTCGTAATCGGTACTGCAATAACAGCCAGGAAAACAAAGAGGAATGAAATCTTTATTTCGCTTGCTCAGAGCATGAGAAACAACCCCAAGGTAAGATTCCATGCATTTGGCAGATATGGGGGGGACATAGAAAAACAGCTTCTGGATGCTGGTGTGAAGCCATTGGGCACATTACCTGACAAGAAGATGGCCGATGCCTTCAACGATCTGGATGTGTACATAGGCCAGGGCATGGCTGCAAAGGAGGCAATGGCATGTGGCTGCATAACCATACTGAATGAAAAGACAAGGAGACTCAGGCTCTACCATAGACCAGAACTTAAGAGTGGTGTGATGCTTGAGGGTGAGCATGAAAATATAATAAAAAACATGCTTTCTAACAGAAGGAAGTACGAGAAAATAGGCCTAAGGGCGTCCAAGTTCATAAAAGAGAGGTATTCAAAGGACAAGGTCATTTCGCAAATAATAAAACTATACGAGCAGCTCCTCAAATAGATATTTAAGCTTTTCTATACTACTATTATATGGTGATAAATATTCCTTTCAAATACATAGCACATGATCATGCACAGAGAGGGGACCTGAAATTAGCCCCATATTCGGTGATTGAAGAGGACGTGATTCTTGGAGAAGGAGTCTTCATAGGAAGCTACTGCAACATTTATGGCTGTGAGGTAGGTGATTACACGAAGATTGCCATAGGAGTCGAGATAAGGAGAGGGGCAAAGGTAGGAAGCAGGTGCAAAATAGAGCCTTATGTGTTCATACCAGAGGGAATCGAGATTGAAGATGAGGTCTTTGTGGGCGCTGGAACTGTTTTCACGAATGACAGGCTCCCAAGGGCAACCACGCCTGATGGTGACCTTAAGGGTCCAGAAGACTGGAAAATGGAAGAGGCGTATGTCAAAAGGGGCGCTTCCATCGGAGCAAGGTCAGTGATAGGTCCAGGGGTGACAATAGGAGAATACTCGCTTGTTGGAATGGGGTCTGTTGTCATAGATGATGTTCCGCCGTACACGTTTGTTGCAGGTGTGCCTGCCAAAGTTATAAGAGATGTTGACAACAAGGAGGAAATAATAAAGGCGCTGAAAGAAAGAGGTTTGTTAGAATGAAGAAAATACCGCTTTCAGAACCGTATTTCACAGAAGAGATGAAGAAAGCCGCAATTGACGCTCTTGAAAACGAGTTCTACATAGGTGGGGAAAGTGTTGAGGAGTTCGAGAAGGAGTTCGCAGAATATGTAAGAAAAAAGTATGCTATTGCGGTGAGTAGCGGTACAGCAGCACTACAGCTTTCGCTCATTGCGCTTGGACTAGAACCTGGCGACAAGGTGGTCACTTCGACCAATTCTTTTATTGCTTCAGCAAATTCAATAATACATGCTGGATGCGAGCCCAGATTCGTGGACATAGACGAAAGAACAGGGCTCATGGACATCAAGAAATGCAAGGAAGACGACATCAAGGCAGTGATGCCTGTTCATATTTATGGCCAGCCATGTGACATGGATGAAGTAATAGAATTTGCAAAGGAGAGAGGAATACCAATAATCGAGGATGCATGCCAGGCGCATGGTGCTGAATACAAAGGCAGAAAAATTGGTTCAATAGGGGATGTTGGGTGCTTCTCCTTCTACACTTCCAAAAACATGATTGTGTGCGGTGACGGAGGAATGGTTGTCACAGATGATGAGGACATTGCCAATTATATCAGGAGCTTGAGAGATTGTGGAAGAATAAGCAAGTATGAGCATGACAAAATAGGCTATACAGCAAGGCTTGATACCTTCAAGGCCGCAATAGGAAGAGTCCAGCTAAAGTACCTTGATATGAACAATGAAAACAGAAGAATGATAGCAGAACATTACTTTACTCATCTTCCAGAGGAGTGCCTGCTGGATGAAGTGGACGGCAACGTGTATCATCTTTTTGTCATAAAAGCAAAGAACAGGGATGAAGTTGTAGAGCATCTCAAGAAGAACGGAATACAGACAGGTGTGCACTATCCAAACCCAATACACCTGCAGCCGTGCTACAGGGAAAGGTTTGGCTATGAGGGTGGTGAATTCCCGGCAGCAGAAAAGTTCAGCAAAGAAATACTTTCGCTTCCAATGTATCCCGGGCTCGAGGATGATGAGATTGAATACATCTGTGAAAAAGTAAAGGAGGTATTGAAATGAGATATGGAGTGATAGGAGTAGGATATTGGGGAAGAAAGCATGTTGAAGAACTGAACGAGATAGGAGTTGTACCTTATATTGCTGACAGTGATGAGGGCAAGCTGAAAGAACTTCAGGAAGGAATTAGCAAATGGTATGACAGACCTTATGAGCTTGAAGGTATGACAACTGACTACAGGAAACTGCTTGAAGATAGCGAGATAGAGGCTGTAAGCATATGCACACCCAACAGGACACATTACCAGATATGTAAGGAGGCTCTTGAGGCTGGAAAACATGTGTTCATCGAAAAGCCAATGACACTTGACTATAAGGAAGCACTTGAGCTGGTGGAGCTTGCAAAGGAGAAAGACAGGTTCCTTGCTGTTGGACATATCTTCAGGTATGACAATACAATAAGGAAAGCAAGACAGCTTGTGAGCAGTGGGGAGCTCGGAGAGGTTTATACTGTTTCTCTTAGATGGTTAAACTATGAAGAGCCTTGGGACAGGGATATTATATTCGATCTTGCTACACATCCATTTGATATAATTCATTTTATCTTTGGTGAACATCCTGATGAAATCAACTGCATAGGTGAGGTTTATAGAAAAGACGAGGGAGAAGAGGCCGCATTTGTGAACGCAAAGCTAGGAAAAATGCTCGTGAACATGGAAATGAGCTGGCTTACGCCTGAAAAAACAAGAGAGGTCAGAATAACAGGTTCTGACAAAGAAGCTTACATCGATTGCGTGAATCAGGAAATACACGTTTATGATTT
>JBHIDR010000051.1:0-4152 GCA_046760225.1 Candidatus Aenigmatarchaeota archaeon | reverse complement strand
CCAGAAAATCTACATGAGTGTTGCGCAGAACTCTGATGGCATAATAGTGATGTATGACAGCACAAAGGACCTTGAGAAGCAGAAGCAGGAGATGGAGAAAGTCATAAAGAAGTTCAGGATAAGCAGGCCCATGATAGAGGTAATGGGCAAGAAGGCAATTGATACAGAGAAGCTCAAGGAAAGCATATGGGGAATGCTCGGTCTGATAAGGGTCTATACAAAGACAGGCAAGAGGCCTGAGAAAAGGGCGCTTGTGCTCAAGAAAGGCGCAACTGTTGAGGATGCTGCAAGGCACCTGCACAAGGACTTCATAAAGTTCTTCAAGTTCGCCCGTGTGTGGGGCAGGTCAGCAAAGCACTCTGGCCAGCATTTTGGACTGGAGCATGTTTTGAAAGACGGGGACATATTAGAATTTCACCTGAAAAGATAACTTCAAGTTTAAATCTTTTTCCATGCAAATTCCTTTATGCCGAAGAGCAGAGCAGAGGCGATCAAGGACACTATTAAATTCCGTCCAGCAGATGTGCTGATGTTCCTCAGATACGGGGATGATTTTAACAGCCCTGTTTCTGCAAATGGCATAGGAGAGAGAAAGCCCTATGCGGACAAGGAAAACAGGCTTACCCTCAGCGATATTGCAAACGGGATGTATGGCTCTGACAAGGGAGAGTACCGCAGCAGGGTGGCAGGTCGCCTTGACCAGCTGTGCAGAGACGGCTTTGTCACAAAAGAGGAAATAAAAGGTAACAGGGGAAGCACAGCAGTGTACTACCTGACACACTGGCAGAGCGTGGCTGCACGGGCAATGGAGATAATCCCAGAGGCTCTTGAGAGGAATAGCAGCCAGAAGAACTAGAAACCTTAAATATTTGAAGGCACAAATTCTATTTATGGCTTCTGATTTGATAAGGACAAGGGAGGACATGGAACTCTCAGGCGGCTGGTACAAGGCAGTTGAGAAGAGCCGTACAAAGGCAAGAAGTCTTATTAGGAAACTGGTTGCAGTTGATCAGACTACGTCTGTTGTCGTAGGAAATTTACTGAATGTCGAAATAGACAGGCTATGGAGGCTGAAATATCCCTATGTCAAGCTCACGCTTTCCAATCCTGTGAGGTTCAGGATGAGCGGTGCAATGGACTTCAAGATGGGAGAGGAGGAAATGCTCTTCATAAACAAGCCTGGTATGATAATGGGCAAGGAGGAGCTTTCCAACAAGTTCCCTCAGATATATAGGGAAGTTCAGGCCAAATTAATAAAGAACCAGCGGTGGTAGAATGGCTGTTAAAACAGAAGAAAGCAAAAAAGAAGGCAGGGCATGCCCGAGATGCGGGCAGAGGCTGCTTACAATAGACGGCAGCTTCATAAGATGGCTCACATGCCCGCACTGCAAGTTCAAGAAGCTCGAGGAAAAGGAGAAGGAAAAGAAGATAAGGATCACCCCGATGATGGACGGGCACAAGTGATGTAAGCGGGCTTGCAACACTGGTTTAAATCTTTTTCTGCTCAACTTCTTTTATGGCAAAGAAAGGAGATGTAGTAAGAAGGCCTATTCCTGACTATGAAGAAAAGCAGAGGAAAGAAGAAGAGAGGAGAATAGCAGAAGAGGCCGAGAGAAAGAAAGAAGAGGAAATAAAAAGAAAAGAGGATGAAAAAAGAAGAGAGAGGCAGAGAACTGAATGGAAGGCGATTGTTGACAACAGGATAAAGGACGGCCTGCCGCTGCCGGCTTCCTATGATGAAAAGGATGAGCTGATTAAGGAAGAAAGTGATAAGGTAAAACAGGTCTTTGGTGTTGTCAAGGGAGCACTTGAAGAGATATACAGGGATGAGGAGTTTCTGGAGCAGTTAAGGAAAGCAGAAAGGCCATATTATACTGAGATTGAAGGACTTGATTATTATGATGAACATGACGAGTTTCCTTCTGATGACAGGTCCAACATGCTGTATGAAAGGTGCAGACAGATTCCTGAGATAGAGAAATATATTACACCTGGCAGCGTGTTGCTGAACCTTATTGCCATTAGGCTGCAGAGGGAAAAGAAAATCAACATGGGCTTCTGCCAGTTCTATGAGAACGATGAAAGAATAGTATACAGGAGAATAGCTAATGAGGACACAGGAGGGCTATGGGATGCCTGTCTTGCAGAGCCTGTTAGGGATTCCTGCTGCCATGGGGTTATGGTTGATGACTGTCAGAAAAGGAAGGAGTACATGGCCAAGCTTACCAAGATACTAATGGAAGGCAAGCTTTTATAACAAGTTAGTCCAATTCTATATTTGTATGCTTGAAAATTATTCTCCGCTGGCAAGAAGGGCACTTGGCAAATTGAGAATAGGTGAAAGAATAAGGATAGAAAAGAAGAGGACTTCTTATGAAGGAATGCTCATGCCCAGGATAGAGGCAGGGGACAGGAGCTGCATTGTGCTAAAACTTGACAATGGTTATAATTTAGGTATAAGAGTAGAAAAGGGGGTGAAGATCTTGAAGAGCAAGAAAAAGGAACCAGAAGAGATAAAGGAAGAAGCTAAGTTTGAGCTTGGAAAATGGCATGCTGAGGCAAGGAAGAAGGCAAAGTTCAATCCAAAAAAGCCGACAATAGCAATACTTGGCACAGGAGGAACAATAGCAAGCAGGGTGGACTATACAACAGGCGGTGTTGTGCCTGTATCAACAGCAGAGGACATAGTTGCTGCAATTCCTGAGCTCGCAGACATAGCTAATCTGCGCTGCAGGGTGCTCTTTGAGATGTTCTCAGAGGACATGACCTTCTCACATTATTCCATGATTGCAAAAGAGGTTGCAAAGGAGATAAAGAAGGGCTGTGATGGAGTGATAATAACTCATGGCACAGATACAATGGGATATACAGCTGCTGCACTGTCGTTCGCACTGCAGGACCTTCCAGTGCCTGTGATTCTTGTTGGTGCGCAGAGGTCGAGTGACCGCGGCTCGAGTGATGCTGCAATGAACATGATATGTGCTGCGCGCTTCATTGTTGGGAGTGATTGGTCAGGAGTCGGAATATGCATGCACGGCTCAATGAGTGATGACTACTGCCTTGTGCATGAGGGCACAAAGGCAAGGAAGATGCACACTTCCCGCAGGGATGCATTTGAAAGTGTTAATGTCTACCCATTTGCAAGAATAGAGTACAATGGCAAGATAGAGTTCATAAGAAAGGACTATAGGAAAAAGGACAAGAAGAGGAAGCTCAAGGTAAGGGCAAAGTTCGAACCAGATGTTGCCTTGGTCAAGATGTATCCAGGAATCGAACCCAAGGTGCTGAAGGCATACAAGGAATACAAGGGCATAGTTCTTGAGGGCACAGGACTTGGTCATGCACCAGTAACAAGCACAGACAAGCACACAATAAGGAGCAAGAAGATTTTTGAGGAATTGAAAAAACTGGCAAAGAGGAAAGTAATAGTTATGACATCCCAGTGCATTGATGGCAGGATAAACATGAACGTGTATGCATCAGGAAGAAGGCTGCAGGAGATAGGTGTTGTGCCAGGAGAGGACATGCTGCCAGAGACAGCATTCATAAAGCTGTCATGGTTGCTTGCAAATGAAAAGAAAAATGCAAAGAAGCTTATGAGGACCAGTATAGCAGGAGAGATAAGAGCAAGGAGCGAGCTGTAACGGTGAAGAAATGAAAAAGAAAATAGTTGTAACACAACCAATGGACCTTTTACCAGATCAAATTGAAAAATTGAAATCCTTGGGGGAATTAGTAAAGTATGACGATTTGGCAAGTTCTCATGATGAATGGTTGGAGAGAGTTAAAGATGCAGATATAATATTTACTGGAAAATATGGTTTGAAACAAAAAATCTATGAACTTAAAGACAAATTTATTGTAGTTCCATTTGTTGCTGTTGGATGGATAGACAAAGAAAAATTAAAAGAAAGAAATATCACATTTGCATATTCTCCTGGTTGTAATAAAGATGCTGTTGCTGAATGGATAGTTGCAATGATGCTAATATTATCAAGAAATCTGAAAAAATACGTAAGGGTTGAAAGCCTGCCAAAAGAATTTCCACCAAGAACACCCGGCTTATCAACTAAAATAGTGTATATTCTTGGTAAAGGAAATATTGGAACACGGGTCGGAGAAATATGTGAAGCACTTAATATGAATGTAAAA
>JBHIDR010000050.1:0-4155 GCA_046760225.1 Candidatus Aenigmatarchaeota archaeon | reverse complement strand
TGTATTCTTGGTAAAGGGAATATTGGAACACGGGTCGGAGAAATATGTGAAGCACTTAATATGAATGTAAAATATTTCAGAAGGGGAGACGACCTAACTGAAAGCGTGAAAGATGCAGATGTCGTGGTTAATGCTTTAAGTCTTAACCCGTCTACAGAAGGTCTGCTTGACAAAAACTTTTTCATGTCATTAAAGAAAGGTTCATATTTTATTACTCCTACTGGTCAAAGAATAAATGACATAGATGCCATGATTGAGGCACTGGACAAGAATATTCTTTCTGGTGCTGCTATTGATGGGGGTGGCATGCAACCAGGAGATACAGATGATGAATTCTATAAGAAATTACTTGCACATCCAAAAATACTTGTGACGCCCCATATAGCATTTAATACTGATAGAACAGCAAGAGTAGGAAATGATATGGTTATAGAAAATATAGAAGCTTGGTTAAAAGGCGAACCAAAAAATCTTGTAGAGTGATAAAATGAAATACAAGGATGTAGGATTTAGGTGCGGTATTGAGATACATAACAGGCTTGCAACAGAGGGAAAGCTGTTCTGTGATTGTGATGCACGCTTTTCCAAGGACAGGGAAAAGCTGAAAGTAAAAAGGAAGCTCAGGGCGGTTGCTGGTGAGCTGGGAGAGGTGGATGTTGCAGCTGCGTTCGAGTTCTTGAGGGGAAGGAGCTTTGTTTATAACTGTTATCCAAAGGAGACCTGTCTTGTGGATACTGATAGTGAGCCCCCGCATGACATCAACGAGAAGGCAATGGTTGTTGCATTGCAGATAGCAAAGATGCTCAAGGCAAAAATACCTGATGAGATACATGTCATGAGGAAGACTGTTGTTGACGGCTCGAATACTTCTGCTTTCCAGAGAACAGCGCTTGTTGGCACAGATGGTGTTCTTGAAACAAGCAAGGGAAAGGTAAGGATAGATAATATTTCAATTGAGGAAGAGTCAGCAGGAATAATAGGTGACAAGAAGGACATTACTAACTTTCGGCTTGATAGGCTTGGAATTCCGCTTATAGAGATAGGCACAGCTACTGATATCAAGGACCCTGAGCATGCAAAGGAAGTTGCTGAAAAACTAGGAATGATAGTACGCTCAACTGGCAAGAGCCAGCGTGGTATTGGTGTTACAAGGCAGGATGTGAATGTCTCTGTTTCAGGAGGAGCTAGAGTAGAAATAAAGGGCTTCCAGGAACTTGGCATGATACCAACTGTAATAGAAAAGGAAGTTGAGAGGCAGCTCTATATGATAAAGAAAGGGCAGGAGCCAGAAGAGGAGACAAGGCTTGCAAAACCTGATGGCACAACAGAATACATGAGGCCCCTGCCTGGTGGAGAAAGGATGTATCCAGAAACGGATGTCCGGCCTTTTGTTGTGACACCTGAATTACTGAGAAAAATAAAGCTGCCTGAGACATGGGAGGAAAAGAGGAAAAGGTTCAGCAAGATACTGCCAAAAGAGATTGCTGACCAAGTTCTTAAGAGCGAATACCTTAATATTTTTGAAAAGCTCTCAAAGAAGCATGATATTAAACTGGTTGCAACTACTCTTACATCTACAATAAAGGACCTGAGGAGGAACAAAATACCAACAGAGAACCTTACTGAAGCTCATTTTAATGACATATTCGAGGCGCTTGAGAAAGGAAAGATTTCCAAGGAAGCTATACCTGAGCTGCTCGAGTTCCTTTCAAGGAAGCCCAGTGATACAGTTGGGCATGCATTGAAGGACATGGGACTCGAGGCAATCACAGAAGACAAGCTAAGGGAGATCGTAAGGAAGGTGATAGCAGCCAATCCTGAGCATGCAAAAGCAAAAAGAATGGGTCCGCTCATGGGAGACGTGATGAAGGAGGTGAGGGGAAGAATACCAGGCAAAACTGTTGCACGGATTCTAAGGGAAGAGCTGGAAAAGGCCTGATACGGCAATCGCCTTTCAGAAACGTTAGTTTTATATCTGTTAACCCGCTATTATGGATGCTGATTTCATGAAGATAGGGATAGCCAAGGAGAGAAAGCACGGGGACAAAAGGGTCCCGATACTTCCTTCAGAAGTGGAAAAAATTGTTGAGCATGGTCATGAGGTCTATGTTGAGAAGGAGGCAGGAGTAGACGTGTTTGTTTCTGATGATGAATACAAGAAAGCCGGAGCAAAAATAGTAACAGGACCGGAAAACATATTCAATAAAGACATTGTCGTGAAAATAAAGTCGCCCACGGACGAGGAATGGACAATGCTAAAGGACAACATACTTTTCTGCATGCTTCATCCTGAACAAAATGCAGATGTTGTTAAAAAGCTTGAGAAACACAGTGTGAAAGGGGTGGCAATGGAGGCCATACTAAATGAGTACGAAGAAAGACTTATTGATGCAACAGATATTACAGGAGAGCAGGGAATGCTTTATGCCTTTTCCCAGCATTCAAAATCGCCTAAAGAATGCGAGGTGCTGCTGCTGGGGTATGGAAGGGTGGGAAGTGCGGCAGCTGAAATAGCACACAGGGAAGGGGCAAGAGTCAAAATCCTGAGGAAGAAGGAATACAAGTACATAGAGCATCATCTGAAAGGAAAGGACATTCTTGCAAATGCGATAACATGGCCAAAGTACAAGAGAGAAAAAAGAGAAGTCGTGGTTAGAGAGGAAATGCTAAAGTTGCTGAACCCCGGTGCCATAGTTCTCGATCTTGCTGTTGACGAGCCAAACCCCATTGAGACATGCCGTGCTACCACACTAAGCAACCCATGGTATTATGTTGATCTTGATGACGGTAGGAAAGTCAAGCACATCTGCATTTATGGCTATCCTGGCCTCGCTCCTATTTCCTGTTCTGAAAGATACAGTGAGCAGATAGCTCCATTGCTTCTGGACATAGCTGACAACGGCCTAAGCAAATGTTCAGGTTATATCAAGAAGGGAATAGTAAGGCTGAAGAAGTGATTTTATGAAGACCATTCTGGTAGTCGGGGACAACTGCCCCACAGGGCACCGTTCCTCGTCAACTTGCCTGAACAAGTTCTGCGGATACAGGGATTTTATTGAAGAACAGGGGTGGGAAATGAAGAAAGTGGGATACAAGGGACTGCTGAGGAATGAACTGCCTGAAATAGAGGGGGAAATAACAGTGATGTTCTTCTTTCCTTACATCTACTGGAACGAGAACATAGAGAACGATCCTGATGAGGTATATGGAAATTCAGATTTCGGAAAGAAATTCAATGAGCTCTTCTACACAACTGAAAGCATTATCTACAATTCCTATGGTGACGATGTAAGGTATGTGAACTCCCCTTCTGGAATAATGACTGACAGAGACAAGAAACATGCAAAAGAAATTTTATGGAAGAACAACATACCCACACCAAAGTGGTGGGAGAACCTTGGTATAGAGAGCATTCATGAAATGCTTGATGATGGAAGAAAAATCTATGCAAAGCCCAGATACGGCTCAATGGGAAAAGGCATAAGCGTGCTAACAAAAGACAGGTGGATGACGAATTTCGACTACAAGGATGGAAAGATAAAGAGCATGCTTTCTGACTATGGCTGGAAATTCAGGGAAATGGAGAAGGATGATGAGTTCCTAAGGACATTGCTCCGTAATGATTTCCTTTTTGAGGAGGGAATTAAAACACCAAGAATAAATGACAGAAAATTCGACCTGAGGGTATATGCAGTGTATAAGGAAACACCCTATTATTATGCAAGAAGCGCACCTCCAGAGGCAATAACAACCAACATATCGCAGGGCCAGTCCTCAGGAGAAGACATGGGAGGAAGAACAGAAGGAAAGGAATTCCTTGACCTTATACCTGAGGACAAATTGGAGGAGGCAAAGAACAACGCCTTGGAGACAGCACAGATACTTGGCCTGAATTATGCTGGTGTTGATATAATTTTCTCAGAAGACTATGAGGAGACCTATGTTCTGGAGGCACAGTCCTTCCCATCACCAGAAAGCAGGTTCGACCTGATGAAATATATAATAGAGAAGATAACTTCCTGATTATTCTAAGATTTCTACAGAATCAATCACACCGTCATTATCCCTGTCTATTCCTTCTACCACATGTGCATAGGTCCTTTTGTCATATGAGTTAGGCTTGCAGAGCTGGTCAAAGTTCTGGAGGAAGGAGAG
>JBHIDR010000049.1:0-4212 GCA_046760225.1 Candidatus Aenigmatarchaeota archaeon | reverse complement strand
CCCACCATGTTCTGAACAGGAAGCTCCTGCTTAAATGTTTTTCTGCCCTATTCTCTATCAGGGAAGATATGCCTGAAGAACATGCGACAAGGCCCTTGGATGATGAGGAGCTCAAGATACTAGTAACATACCTGAGGAGGTATGGCATCGAGCCCATCCTTGTAGGCGGGCAAGGTGTCATGAGGTCAAAGGGCATTGAAGACGACACCATAACAAAGGATACAGACTTCCTTCTGAGAAATGGCGACGATTCGAGGATTGAAAACAATTTTATATTGTATAAGTTAGAAAACGAGCACATTGATAAGTTCGTATTTGATAACATAGGATGGGTGGCTGGGGGGAATTTACAACATATGCCGCCAACCTCATAAGAAGGGACAAGAGGGTCAAGCCAGCCAGGATAGATTTTATTAACTCATATAAATTTACGCATGACTTTTCCAGAAGCGGAAAGGACTTCTATGAGTTGGTGAAGGGAAGATATTCAGACAAGGTTAATATCCTTGATACCTATGTGCTTGTTGCCCATCCAGAGCTCATATTTGTTACAAGGGCACTGGTTCCTGCTAAGGAGAAGTATGTAGCCAAGGTTGAAAGGGATGCAATAGAGCTTTTATCTGAAAATGATACATTCAGTCTAGAAAAAATCAAAGAAATAGCAGATGAGCTAGAAATAGATGAGGAAAGGGTATGTTATTTGACGTCTAAACTGGAACCTTTATACAGGACAAAAACAAATAAATAATAGGGTACTTTTATGTCTTATTCAAAGCTTACACCAAAGGCGCAAAAATCATATGAAAGATTAAACGAAGCGCTATCCAGATATGGTGATACTCCTTGGGCGTTTGGGCCACCTGTGTCCACAGTCTATTGGAGGTCTTACATAGGAAATTTCACCCGAATAGTCGTGCCAAGAAATGGTAATGACTTGGAGGTCGAAGGGTTTATAACAGTAAGAATGGAACCAAGCGCCTTTGAAAGGCTGAGTCATATAGAAGGAAAGAAAGAATTTCCAGTAATATCAGCTGAGGACACAATAATTTCGCTAATAGAGCGATATGACCCCTTAACTGCCTACCATATAGCAAGGGTTAATGAGATTGATATTGATTATCTTGCGAAGAGGATAGACGAGGAGGCAGAACATTCGGAGCTCAGTGAACATCATACACTGCATGGTGATGCCCTGAAGATACTGCATACTTTCCCTGAGCTCAGATCCTATACTGATGGACTAAGGAAAAGATTAACAGATGATGAAATAAAGAAGTTGTCGCTAGACGATTCCTATTCCAAACGGAGCATGGAGTTCAGCATGCGGAAGAACTATGAACCAGGGCCAATAGACACCGGCATCTGGTACATGGTCAACCGTGCACTCGAGGGCGCTGAGTCACGGTATGCAAAGAACAGGATCAAGAAGAGGGCAATCGAGCTAATGGAGGACAAACTAATAATGAGAGATCAGCACGGGGACTTCCCAGAGGACATAATGGAACAGATAGTATATATTAATCTCTATAATTTTATGATAAGGGAAAACGGGAGGCTGATTACTGTCACCTATGACTCCAAGGAGAACCAGATGGATTCAATCCGAAAGAACGCAAGGGAGAGGGGATTCAACAGCGTCTATATGCAGCATGAGCTCGATGTGGACAGGCTCGTTGAGGACTTTGAGAAGCTGGCAGAGGAGGCGCTGGCATCAGAGGACACAGGGAAGGTGTTCACGAACGTCGATTTCTAATGGCGCAACGGGCCCACCACTATTTATCCTTTTCTGTGCAATAATGAGCATGGAAAAGTACGAAACAATATTCTTTGGGTGTGGAAAGAAAGATGATGCATGCACTCCGGTTTCATGCACAGCACTGGCAGGCTCAGTGGTAACAAAAATGAGAGAACGCGGCTATACAGGAAATAAACTGTTCGAGTCCCTGAGAACAGGCTTTCTTTACAAGGAAGGCGGGAAGGGCGAGGCACAGCTGGAGGTTTGCAAGGGCACGAAAATGTCTAAACGCATAGAAGATGGGTCTGGAATATGCATACTGAAGCTTTATGTTGAATCACCGACAGCAAAGCAGGACATAGAGGAAGTCAAGAAAACAGTGGAAGAATGGAAGAAAGCCTTTAGGATGGGTCCAGAGAAAGCCAAAGCCTGAAACTTCTGCGATTGCCGAGTGCAAAATTCAATTATTTATAGTTGTTTGTGCATTTGTTTTGTTGCGATAACAATGACATTTACAGGCATACTAAGAATAACAAAGAACAAGGCAATAGCTGTTGCGGATTCAATATGCCTTGATGATGACGGCGCGAAGGACTGGTCAGAGAAGATGTATAATTTAGAGAATGAACTGGTGGTGCTTGATTCTGGTGACCAATCAGACACGTACAGGATAAGGACTGATATTGAAAGATGGTACAATACCATTAGCGATGAAGAAGAATACACGCTCAAAGGACATGTTGATGGCATAAGAGAGATTTTCAAGGACGCGTATCTTGATGCAGCTGAAGAAAAGGTGCTGTTCAAGTACAATACTAATTGGGAGGAATGGAAAATGGGCAGGATAGCTCCCAACACAATGTACATTATAAAAGAGAAGCTGGAAAAATTTTGCGATGAAGACTATGATCCCAGCTTGATATTAGCAGGTTATGATGAAGCCTTGGAGGAGGTATTAATTTACGGCATAGAACCTCCTGCAAAGGTGGAGATGCATGAATGTTACTGCACTAAGGGAAAGAACACAGAGGAGGCCGATAAGAAAATAGCAGCCAATACACCACCGAACAAACGATATAATATGAGAGAGGAGGACGGAATATATCTGATGCTCGACGTGATGCTGGATGTTCAAAAGACTAATGCGCACGTGGGAGGACCAAAGCCACCTTATGTAGCTATAATGGAGAAGGATAAAATAAACGTGTTGGATGAAAAAACTGTTGAAAAAATACTGGAAGTAATAGAGAGCAGGAGAAGGAGCGAGGAATCAGAAGATGAAAAAATAATACCAAAGAGAAAGGTGCTTTCTGACATAAAAAAGATTCTTGACAAAAAAGAAGAGGAAAAGTCTTCTGGTGGTGCAACTGCCTAGTATCCAAATTTAAAATTCAAGACTTAAGGATTATTATGGACGTGTTACCAGCTTGCGAATATGTGATTAGGCATGCAGAGGATGTGAAGCTAGACTGGGAGAGGTTCAAAAATTTTGAAGAACTAATAGACAAGTACAAGGATAGCCCTGGCTGGGATGTACTGACAAAGAAGCTACTGGAAGGTGTTGAGCACAAAATAGAGCTTTCTGTTCTGCGCGATGCGCTCAACTTTAAGTTCTGGGAAAAGGAAGGCGGTAGGATACTCAGGAACGAAAACATGTATAATGACAAGACATATTATGGTGCATCAGGGCTTGCAGCATGCATAAGGCGCGCAGTTGACGAGGATGTTCCTCTTCATGATCCGGAATTTCTTCAGCAAGTGAACTTATCAGAGGCAGAAGAGATATTCAATGGAAACATAAGGATGCCAATGCTAGAGAAAAGAGTGGACATAATGCGCGAGCTAGGGAGCTCTGGGAAGCCGCTTGATTATTTCCTGGATAATGTAGAGCACGAGCTCTGGCCGCTTGTGGAAAGGCTATCAGAGGCGCATCCGTGCTACAGGGATGTCTGGAAATATGGCAGAAAAGAAGTGCCAATCTTCAAGCGTGCACAGTTGATGTTCAACACACTACACAAACAGGGCTATCTCAAGGTGGAGAAGACAGAGGAGTCCACTGTTTTTGCTGACTACAGGATCCCCCAGTCATTAAGGGAGCTGGGATTGTTAAAGTACTCTGAGGCACTTGAGTACAAGGTGGACAGCTACCAGCTCCTGCCTGCTGGAAGTGCAGAAGAAGTGGAAATAAGAGCTGCAACTATTGTGGCGTGCGAAAGACTGGCGAACGAGTATGGCTTGCCCATACTAAGGGTTGACAACATACTGTGGAGATATGGCAGGGAGCACTGCGAGCTGCCGCACCACCTGACTGAGACAACATGCTATTAGTTAGTTCTTCAGCAGCACGACCCTGCTTGGTGCTGATTCGCCTGCTATACTATATCCTGTGAGTTCTGAAAGCTGCTTTGCAAAGGAACGGATATCATCCATGTTGGGCATGTTATCGATGTAATAACCAATGTACATAGTTAGATATT
>JBHIDR010000048.1:0-4231 GCA_046760225.1 Candidatus Aenigmatarchaeota archaeon | reverse complement strand
ATATACTATATTGATAAACTCCAGGTTTATACCGAGTTCTGTACTGAAGAAACCAAGTATTGCACCAGCCCCCGCCCCCAGTATGAGTGAAAGTATAATCGTTATCTTAAGGGAGAACAGAATGATATCCCTTATATCATGTGTCCTGCCTTTCGACTGGGAAATTGGTATAAATCTTCTGACCGCTATACCAAGACCCCAAGTTGCAATTGGAAGTAAAAAGCCGAAGACTGCTATGATCAAGCTTACTACCCCATATTGTCCTGGAAGCAAGAATTTGCCGCCTATAATCCAATAAATATAACCTGCTAGTGATATCACTATTATGCTTCCGAAATTGTAAACCACGTTTGAAAGCACTTTACGTTTGAAACTCAAATCTTAACACCTTTTAAGAATGTCTCAAGCGTATTCAAAAGCCTTTCTCTTTCCTTGTTTCGCTTTGGTGGTTTGAGTTTTCTGCTCTTTCTGATACTGTGCTCGATGCCTGACACATCATAGCATGCAATTATTAGTCCCCTCTTTTCGAACTCCTTTGTTATGTCCATCTGATGGTCATTAACATGTTCGCCTAGCTTTTTTCTCCTTGGTACAACCACGATTGGTTTCTTTGCATTAAGCACATCTATTATTGATCCAACCCCAGCATGGGTAACAATCACTTCTGACTTCTTTATCCTGTTTTCGAACTCCTTTCTTGATAAGAATCTCTTATACTTACAATTCACAGGAACATATTTTGTATTGCCTATCTGCATGAAGATATTTTTCTTTTTGGCTACTTCATCCATCTTCTTTATCAGCCTGCTGAAATCGTATTTGGGCGTACCAACAGTAACGAATATCAAAACACACTACCCCCGTATTTTGCCTTGGGACCATATTTCTTTAACAGGGCCCTCCATTGTACCAGAAAAAGATCAGCTATCGGGTATAGCACTCTTCCTGTCACGGATCGTGTCTTGACCCTGCTAAAGGACTCTATGAAAACTATTTTCTTTCTGAAAAGTTTTGCAATGTAGCACATAGGAACAACAAGGCCGCCACCGTTAGTAATCACAGCATCTGGCCTTTCCTTGAGGAATATGCCGAAGCTCTGAAGAATTGTAATGATATAATAAAGGGGGTTCCTGAATGGGTCCTTGATGTAATGGCTCCTGTATCCCAGATTCTTGGACGACTCGTGTTTGGGTACTACAAAATATACGTCATATCTTTTCCATAGTTTTTTGAGTTGCATGAATTGAGTTAAGTGTCCTCCTGGTGCACATATGACGCATATTTTCACTTAATCACAACCTTTCCTTTGCTAATTTTGATTACAATGTTTTTGATTTCTCCTGAAAGCTTGCACCTGACGTCAATATCACTTTTGTAAAGTCCTGTGCTTGTAGAGAACACATGATGGAAGCTCGAAGTAAGAATAGGATCATGTACCTGTTTATCAAAGCTATCACTTATTTCTATTTCATCTTTGCTTATTCTGATTTTTCTTATGAACTTGATATTGAGTCGTTTCTCTTTCTTTATCAAATGCTTCCTTGCCTTTGACTTCACAACAGGGCTCATGCCCAGCATGCCTGCTGTCCTCATTAACATCAGTTTTCTTGTGTCCTGCATCATCTTCTTTACTTTGGTCAAATAACCGCTCACAACGATGACACTATTCACTACTGAGAATTCGCTTTTTCCTGCTGTGGTGGCGTCTCCTATAATCCATCCAGAGTCCTTGAACACTTGCTTGTCCAGATAAAAGGCATTGACGATTCCGCCCTTCCTAAGGCTTATAACTATAAAGATGTTGCCTTTCTTTTCAACAAGGAGGCCGGCATTGTCGAACAACTTCCTGAAATCTTCCATGTCCTTGGGCAGTTTAGCTGTTGTTTTTACAGCCTTTGTCAGTATCATGAAGGGATAGAGAGATTCGCAGAGGAACCTGTCATCAAAAACACTCGGAGAAGGCAGTCTATTGTCACTGATACCCTTGTTTATAGCGTCGAGTATAGGTCCACATAACTTTATCTGGCCAGACAAAATTGCGAAACCAGCAGGCAACACAAGACTAGTTTCCCTATTACCATATATCCCGCCAATAGAATAATCTGGATGTATAAAATAGCTGAAAAACTCTATTGCGCGCTTAAGGCTCTCAAATACTTCTTTGTCGCCCGTTTCTTTCCAGTAATACGCAAGATAATATATTGAAAAGCTCTGATATCCTATGTCAGCTCCACCATACTCACTGAACCACCCCTCCTTGTCTTGCAATCGCAATACCAGTCTCATCTTTTCTTTTGCATACCCAAGGAACTTTCCATCATTAGTTAGCTTGTAAATTGAAAGCAGTGCTGCTGCAGCACCAGCATCATGGTTGGCCACATCTATATCTTTGTTCTTGCTCAACCACTCGCCTGCCTTCTTTAGTGCCATGGCTATCTTGTGGTCTTTTAGCCCGAGTATTCTGCACACCTCAGAAACCGCAAATGTAGAAAAAGCTGTTGCAACATGGCTGTTTTCCTTTGGCATATATTCGTTGAAAGAGCCGTTTTTGTTCTGAACTTTGGTCCAGAATCTGATGGCTGCTTCTGCAAGCTCTTTCAGCCTAGGATCAGAAGTTTCCTTGTATGCCATTGCCAGGCTCAGGGCAGCCTCCTGCATTCTGGCATTTGAGAAGTCAGCTACCTTGTATTTCCAATATTGTCTGTCAAAACAGCCATAGGTTGGGGAATCTGGGTTCCTATCAACAAGACTAAAAAGCCTTGCTATGGCGTCTGAGTAGCTTACTCTTTTCATGCTTAGCACCATATTTTATTGAAATTTCAAGCCTTTTAAAGGCTTATAAAGTTTTATATTCTACTCCTTAATAGGTATTGAACATGAAAGTGATGATTTTCAACCCTCCCAGCAAGCATGCAAAAAATGTAGTCAGGGACCTGTTCTACGGGTGCTGGTGCAAAGGAAAAAGGATAGCTTCAGCCAGCTTTCCTCCTACAACCCTTCTTTATGTTTATAGTGTGCTCAAGAAGGACAACAACAATGTTGTTCTGTTTGATGCCCAGTCCGAGGGAAAGACACTTGACAAAACAATGAAAAGGATAGAGGTTGAAAAGCCCGAAATTCTGCTCATAACAACATCCACAATGACCTTCAAGGAGGACGTTGCCATACTCGTATTGATGTTGTCACAATGGCTTTTGGCTCCCATGTGACTTTCAGACCCAAGGATTCTCTCAAAGAAGAGGGAATAGACTTCCTTGTGATGAGGGAACCAGAGTACATAATAAGGGACTTTGTGAGGAAAAGAAGGAAAGGCAAGAACGGAAAGAACGTGAAAGGTCTGGCCTACAGGACAAAAGACAGTATAAAGATTAACCCCCCATATCCTTTCATAAAGAATTTGGACGAGATGCCGTTCCCTGACAGGAGCCCTATACTCAACATTGAGTATTTCAACCCTCTTGTGAGGAAGCTGCCTTGGACAACATTGCTTACCAGCAGGGGATGCCCTGGAAGGTGCTTGTTCTGCAGCTCGCCTTCGTTCTATGGCAATGCCCTAAGAATGAGAAGCGCTGAGAGCGTTCTGGACGAGCTTGAGGAAATAGAGAAACTGGGCTACAGGGAGGTGTTTTTCAGGGACGAAACATTTACATCTGACCCTAAAAGGCTGAAGGAGATTTGCGAAGGCATAAAGAAGAGAGGAATAAAGCTGAGCTGGATATGCAACGCCAGAATAGGCAATGTTAATAAGGATTCCATGAAGCTTATGAAGGAAGCCGGCTGCCATATGATAAAGTTTGGTGTGGAAAGCGGATCGCAGAAGATACTTGACAACATAAATAAGATGATAAAGGTTGATATGACAAGGCTCACATTCAAGTGGGCGCATGAAGTCGGGATGGACCTGCACGCCCACATGATGTTAGGCTGCATAGGCGAGACAAAGGAAACCATAAGGCAGACCATAAATTTCCTCAAGGAAATTGAACCTACAACTGTCACATGCGCAGCATTCACGCCCTATCCTGGAACCAAGGTCTTCGGGATAGTAGAAAAGAAATATCCTGAGGTTGGCGACGGCAGTGCATGCGACCTTTCAAAGCTTCATACGAGCGGGTTTTATAACGATGCATTCTGCGACCTTAGTGACAAGGAAGTGGGTGAAGCTGTGAAGCGGCTTTACAGGGAGTTCTATTTCAGGCCAAAATACATATTCAAGAGGCTGGCCTCAATA
>JBHIDR010000047.1:0-4336 GCA_046760225.1 Candidatus Aenigmatarchaeota archaeon | reverse complement strand
CATCCCCGATAATAGGCTTCTTCTCCAGCATCCTCTCTTCAGTGACATCTTTCTTCGCATTCTGGGCCTGAAGTCATCATCTTTTTAAAATAATACCCTACATATTGAAGTATGGTCAAAGCAAGGATGGCGCTGCTTTCACTGCTGTTTTTTGTCCTTTTTTCTAGCACAGCATATGCAGCAACAGTCCATGGCACTACATATGACTGGTCAACACTTGAGCCAGTGAGCGGTATCATTGTTTCTATCAATTCCACCCCCAGCCAGTCAATGGTGTCAACACCCGGATATTCTTTTGAGCTGCCACCAGGAAGTTATCTGCTCAAGGCTGAGCTGAAAAGGAACAATGAGACAGAGCTGTACGAGGAACAAGAGATTGAAATCATTGAAGATGGTGATTTTGTCATTGATTTTGTGCTCTTTCCCCTTGTTGAGGACGGTATTGAAACAGATATCGGGCTTGAAGCAGGCCTCGGCGAACTCACGTCTGAGGAGCCTGACTATACAATATGGATAATCCTCGCAATAATCCTCCTTGCACTGGTAGTCTACCTTGTAAAATCAAGGAAAAGACCAAAAAAGAAAGAAAAGGAAATAGAGGATGACCTGAAGCAGGTACTCAGAATAATAAGGGATGCCGGAGGAAGGATGACCCAGAAGGAGCTCAGGATGAGGATTCCCCAGTATTCTGAGGCAAAGATAAGCCTCATGATTTCTGACCTTGAGAACAGCGGAAAGATAAAGAAGTTCAAAAAGGGCCGTGCAAATATAATAAAAATCATTTAATGGCTTCTAAAGTAAAAGGGACTGCTATAAAGCTTTGTAAAGTTTTAGAATCCCTTTTAAAGGATTTTTTCCTGAATTTTTAAAGAATGTATTTAAGTACCCCGAACAAACTTCGGGCATGAAGCAAAGGAGGTGCAAGAAATGGGATTGAAACTGACTGCATTGGTTGTACTGGCAATGTTTGTGATGAGCACTGTGCCAGTAGCTGCAGCAACACCAGCTGAGCTAAACCAGACAGCAGTGGAGAAGTTCAGGATAGCCAAGGACAAGTATATGCAGGCAAAAGACGAATATCAAAAGGCAAGGCAACACTGGATCACAGCAAGTAACAGGTTCAGGTCATTCAGGAGCCTTGAGAACAGGGAAGCTGCGCTTGAAAAGGCAAGGGACTTTATGCTCAGGGCAGATGAGGTGATGATAAGGCACCTTGAGAAGGTAAGGGTAAAGATCGAGGTTGTCGAGGGCCTGGATGAGGATGAAAGAACAGCTATTCTTGATAGGATAGACAGCTATATTGACTGGCTGACAGCAAAGCAGGATGAAATCCAGAATGCTACAACGACACAAGAGCTTGTTGCAATAGCCAAGACAGTGAGGGAAGAATGGCAGGAGATAAGGGCTGATGCAAAGAGAATAGTTGGTAAAATCGTCAATGCCAGGATAAACTGGGTCATAGAAAGAGCAGAGCGCGTTGCAGAGAGAATAGAAAACAGGTCAGCTGACCTCAAGGAACAGGGATACGACACAACAGAACTGGATGCCTTGCTTGCCGACTACAATGCAAAGCTTGACCTGGCAAAGGAGAAGTACGATGCTGCAAAGGCAAAGTACGCAGAAATAACATATATCAGGGAGGCGGACCAACTAATAAGGGAAGCCAATGCTTTCATAAGGGAGGCAAAGGACTATCTGATTGATGCGCACAGGGTCCTTAAGGACATCGTGCTCGAACTCAGGGAGTTCAGGCCCCAGGCCGAGGAAGGCAACGAGACAGAAGGAAATGAGACAGAATAAGGAGGTTATTGGATGAAGAAGATGTTGGTCTTGCTATTGGTATTGGCTGTGGTTGCAGCCGGCTGTATTGGACAGACAACTACCCAGCCTGCTGGTGACGAAGCTGACCAGCTTGCCAGCGACATAGGCGATATCGAGCAGATTGAATCAGACCTGGCAGAACCTGACCTGGACCTCACTCTTGACTTTGGCTGAGGTCCTTTTTATTCTTTTTTTATCCGTAATTTAGTAGGTGGTTAAATGGTGACCTCATTTTTCAGGTTCCTGGAGAACCAGGACTTCAATAATCCTCTAAGAGCCTATGTAATGTTCAATGTGGACCTAAGGAAATATGAAAAAATAAAGAAAAGGGTAAAAAAGCTAAAGAACGTTGACGGATACAAGATTATCCATCAGACAGGAAGCGATGACAATTACACTAACTTTCTTGAAATCAAGGGCCCTGACAAGGAGTTTCTTGAAGCATTCATACCGAACAAGATAAGGAGCATCGAAGGGATAACAGATATGAAGGTGTTCCTTACCAGGGGTGACGAAGAGGAATACGAACCCAAGGAAGGGAGGGAATCGAACGGCGACAGCCTTTCTTCAAATCTGGCAAGCATCATGGAGAAGCTAAAAGGATTCGACAAGTAATTCTTAAATACTGCAGGCTTCTAAACTCTATCAGGCCGGGTTAGCCTAGCCAGGTCAAGGCGGTGAGCTCGAGACTCACTGTGCTTCGGCACGCGCAGGTTCGAATCCTGCACCCGGCGCCATTTTTAAAACTGTAGACCCAAGGGACACCGAATGTTAGATATTTAAAGCTTAATCTCTTTATTCTAATTATAAAGTGTTAAGCTTATATACTTAAGAGTAGTAAATATTTATAAGGCGGTTGATGTGGCTAGCAATTACCTTAAAGCCAGAAACAGGCTGGTAAAGAAATATAAAGAGCTTAATGCCCTTCTTAAGAAACTGAAAGAGGGCGATTATGATGAAAAGGACATTGAAGAAACAGCATATGCCCTTGTGGATCTTGAAAAGAGCAGAGACGACTTAGTCTCATTTCCTGATAATAAGCTTAATAACAAGCAGTTAGAAGATAAGGAAGGGTTGCTCGAAAAAATCTACGATAAGAGGAACAACATTATCAAATTCATAGAAAAATTTGATAAGGGTCTGGATGATGATGCTAAAGGAATAGGCGAATACTACCATGAAATAACCGGAACAAAAGAGGAAGAGGTATATGAGGAGGCACCTGAAGAAGCAGGCAATCCTGCTGAAAGTGAAGCAGGCCCGGACAAGCTGCCTGACCAAGAAACAGAGGCAAAATACGAAACAGATGACGATTTCAACAGGGAAATTGATGAAATGATGGCAGACTTAGACAGATACAAGGAAAGACTGGAGGCACTGGATGAATATGCAGAGAAATTTAACGAATGGAAGAAGGCTTCAGATGAAAAGACAACTGAAATAAAGGAAAAGCTGGAAAGGATGAAGAACAGAAATCATTAAGGGTATTTTAAATACTTCTTTGCTTTAATTTCTTCTAGGCGCGGTTAGTCTAGTGGTAGGATACAAGCTTGCCAAGCTTGCGACGTGGGTTCAAAGGACCTTTTTGGAAAAAAGCTCCACCAAAAATGGTCTGAAATTCCCGCACCGCGCACCATACCTTATTGCAGAGATATTTCTTCCTTAATGCAATATTCATCAATTATTTCCCTTTTCTTTTCTGGAACAAACCAGAATAACACGCTCGTAAACGCCTTTTTAGAGTCGTAAAAAAGAGGTGTTTTAATCTTATAGAAAATCAGTCTTTTTTCCTTTGGGAGTATTACTCCTGTCAAGGGAAAGTAAAAATCCTTTGAAGCGAAGTCATTGGGAGAGGGATAGTCATTTTCTGGATGTGAATGAAGAACCCCCAGAATCCCGTTATGCTTGTTTTTATTTTGTTTAATCATTTTTCTAGGATTCAAGGAACTTTCCCTACCCTCTATAATTTCAGAAAAATGAATTCTTTTTATCTTCCTTCCCTTGTATTGTGGCAGGCCAAAGACCCTTCTCTTACAAGGAGGCAATCTGAGCAGCATCAATGAGCCATGTTCATAGCCTGTTTCCAGTGACCTGGAGCTTATCTCATCCACGCATTCAATCAGCTCATTACAGTCGATGTAATAGGGTGGCACATATGTCATATCAAACTGCAGCAAATGAAATGTATGCCTGTAGTTTTCATAGAACTCTATGTCCTCTTTGCTGAAGCCATCAAATTCGTTTCCTGAAACAGAATACTCTAAATCTTTTAGCGACTTGATTAGTTTCGACTCTTTCTGGAATAAAACTATATATGAGCTATTAGATTTTAATTTTTCCTTAACCACCTTGTATAATGAATTAATTAAATACTTATATTCATTCTCAATGTCAACGCTCTTTGACGTTGCACCAGCGCACTATATCCTTAAATACGTCAGACCGCTAATTCTAGTTATGGTGACAAGAGGAGAGGTATACGAGAAGAAAGTAATTATGCCAGAAAGGGAAGTAG
>JBHIDR010000046.1:0-4384 GCA_046760225.1 Candidatus Aenigmatarchaeota archaeon | reverse complement strand
ACTGTCTCACACCCTTGTAAGTTCCCTTGGAAGGCCCTTCCTGTCCCTTATCCTGCCAACTACCTGCGGCACAAGGTCCTTTGGCACCTTCTCGAACACAACATCCATTAGCGACTGGAAACCTTTTCCTCCTGTTGCGCTCTTCAGCTGTCCCTCAAACCCGAACATTTCTGCAACAGGCAGCTTCACAGTAAGAACAGAAGAGAATTCCTCCTGCTCTATGTTCATTATCTCCCCTCTCCTGTTGTTCACCTCGCCTGAGACATTTCCTATGTAGTCCTGCGGCGTGTCTATTCTCAATATCTGCTTTGGTTCCAGCATGCCTGTGCCTCCTTTCAGCATTGCCTCATGTATTGCAATCCTTACAGCAGGCATCACCTGCGCAGGCCCCCTGTGCACAGCATCCTCGTGCAGGGAAGCATCAGTCAGCCTCACTATGATTGCTGCACAGGGCTCCTTTGCCTGCGGTCCCTCGTCCACCGCCCTCTTGAAAGCGTCCTTTATCAGTTCCATTGCCTCGTTCAGGTACTGTATTCCCTTTGTGTCATCAATGAAAATGCAGTGATTATGAATAATCTTTGTGTTCTTTGCATCGTCCCTGCTCATGCCAACCTTTTCAAGCTCTTTTAGTATCTCAACCTTCTTTCCCTTTATATCAGCGTCCTTTATCACACCCTCCATCATTGCCCTGTAGATTTCAGCTGGCATGGGCTCAACAGAGATATAGAACCTGTTGTGCTTGTTCGGGCTCTTTCCCTCTATCTCAGGGCTCTCGCCCGTGACTGTTTCCCTGTAAACAACTATGGGCGGGGATGCATGGATCTCAATTCCCTTTTCCTTTATCTTCCTCTCTACCTTGGCATCAAGATGGAGCTCTCCCAGGCCTGAGACAAGTGTCTCTCCTGTCTCAGGGTTTATTTTTATCCTGAGTGTGGGGTCCTCCCTGTTGAGTGTCTTGAGGATGTCTATGAGCTTTGGCAGGTCCTGCGGGCTCTTGGGCTCGATTGCCTTTGTGACAACAGGCTCGAATATATGTGTTATTGCTTCAAAGGGCTCGATAATGAACTCAGGGTCGCACATTGTCTCTCCTACAATTGCTTCTGTCAGCCCCACCAGTCCCACAATGTTTCCAGCAGGAGTGACCTCAACAGGTATTCTCTTGTCTGCTATGAAGGTTGTTACCTGCTGTATCTTGGCCTGCCTTCCCAGGTCATGCAGGTATACTGTCTCCCCTTTTCTCAGTTTTCCTGAGAATATCCTTGCAGTTGAAATCATGCCTGCATGGGGGTCATAAACAACCTTTGTTATCGCAGCAGCCAGCTTCCCATCGGGATCGCAGCTCATTAGCTGCTTGCCCACTTCACTCTCTGGATCACCTTTCCATACCTTCTCTATCCTGTACCTTTGCGCTTCTGTTGGAGCAGGAAGGTGCTTCACAACCATGTCCATGACAACAATGTTCATTGGTGCCCTGTTTGCCAGCTCTTCATCCTTGCCAGCAGCGCATAGTTCTATGATGTCCTTGAAAGTTACATTGAACTTCTTCATAGCAGGAATTGATATTGCCCACTTCCTCAGTGCAGAGCCGAATGCAACAGAGCCGTCCTCTACTTTTACCACCCACTTGTCCCTGTACTGTTCTTCAACATGACGCTGGATAAATTTGTTGACATTGACTACTATCCTAGCTAGCCTTTTCTGGAGCGCCTCGGGCGTGAGCTTCAGTTCCTTTATTGCCCTGTCCACCTTGTTGATAAAAAGAACAGGCTTTACCCTTTCAGCCAGTGCCTGCTTTAGCACTGTCTCTGTCTGTGGCATTATTCCCTCAACAGCGCAGACCAGAACCACTCCTCCATCAACAGCACGCATAGCCTGCGTAACGTCTGCGCCAAAATCAACATGGCCAGGAGTATCCAGAAGGTTGATGAGGTACTTCTCACCCTCATATTCGTGCGCCATTGTTACTGTTGCACCGTAGATTGTCATGAGCCGCTCTCTTTCCTGTTCGTCGATCCATGTGAGCATCCTTTCTCCAACAAGGTCCCTTGCCATCATCCCTGCCGCGGCGGCCAGGTTGTCCGTGAGGCAAGTATTATGTATAATCATTCCTTCAGCAATAAAGTTATGATTATCTGGGATTGTAAAATCAAATACTTCATTTTCCCTTGTTCTCTCTATGGACTTGACCTTAACAAAACTCACGTCACCGTCCATTATTTTTTTTATAGTTGAAGGAACATACTCTATGCCCTCAGTCATACTTTGCAACGAAAAGGACGTGGCCGTTAAATCTCCTACCTTATATCCCCTGAATCTAGATCCAGCAAATGAGAGCAACGATGCATCAACTGGCACGACATCCGTATTCTTCGAGGATTTTGCCTTTCCCACGAGCTTGTTCATTCTCGAAATCTTGCCATCAGTTGAAAAACCTATCCTATACGCAAACATCCTTGCAGACTGACCTGATATGTATAGGGTGTCCTTGTTCAAGGTTGACTGGCAACCGAATCTCAATAATAACAGTTGCAGGTCTTTCAGCATTCTATTGCTCATGGAAGTAATCGAAATGGCGCTCCTTCCTCTTTCAATTGTACCGTCCGCGTCAAAATAGCCGCGCAGAAAACTTGCTATGAATCTTTTATCCAGCATTTCTATGAACTCTGATATTCTTATGCTCTTCGTCTTATCTTTTATGGGATAATCAAACACTTCTATCATGAAGTTTAAGAATGTCATTCCACCGTTGCTTAGAACATTGGTTGCCCTGTTGGCTCTCTTTTCAACTGTTGGCCTAAAGCCTAACATTTTCATTATATACAAGAATCTTTTCTGCAAATGTTCATTATTATTTGTTATAAATGTCCTGCAGCCATCCCCGAATATGAGTCCTATCGCATAAAGCAGCTCAGAAAAGCCCTTTTCACTTTTCGGAAGTTTCATCCTTGTTGATAGCTTACCGTGTTTCTTCAAGCTTTTTCTATAAGCAATATTCTCAATGGAGTCATAGAGCCTGTCAAGGCCTACTTCGAAGTACTTGCACAAAGCCACGATGTCCCTTAATCTGTATCTCCCATGATAGATGCATGATGAATAAAAGTCCTTTTTCTTATAATGTGTGGCTATACTCTTCCATACTTCTTCTATCCCGATATCCATTATTCTGCTCTTTATCTCAGATGCGAAGATATCATTCAACTTGACTATAAATTCCTGTCGTCCGGAGAGTTTTAACATAATCTCCCTCTTCATTTCCTCAATGGAAGCAGGATTATAGTTCACAGTCCTTGCACATATGATGAATTGTCCTTCCCTAAGATGTTCTGCGGGAACTTCTTTGATGTCCTTACCATCGAACGTCAAAAATAAGTGCTCAGGTGTCGTTGCTACAGATAATCCGCTGTCAAGCTCCACATTGAAAAGCTCTTCGGAGGTCTTAAGCTTCCAAATGAGACGTATCTCTTTGCTTTCTAGTTTCATATTGTTTTTATTAAGCGAGAGCACCCTCAGGCCGCACTTACTCACGTCATAAACAACCTCATTATCACTATTCTTGATGGGTCTACCTAGCGGAGAAAGTTGTTTGAAAATATCCTTAGCAGCTATAAGTCTCCCGTCATCTATCATAATGCGGGCATCCTTGGATATGCATTTTCCATGATGTATTTTCGCACTTCTCAACCACAACTGAAGAAGTTATGCGAAACAATGCCTATGTTGCGGATGTTCTTGGGGTTGCTCATTAGAGCCTGCACTTTCTCGGAATATTCTTCCTTTGCTACCATTTTTCATCCTCCTTTGTTTTTAGTTTTCCACATACCTAACCAAGTAAGGAAACACCCATTCTTGGGTTCTTATTGGCTTGAAATTACTCCTTGACAACCTTCAGTTTCTCTGCAACGAAATCAACAACTTCCACAGGAATTGCAATGCTCTTGGTGAAACGCTTTGTTCCATCGGGTGCAAAGAACCCCCTGGAAACAGAGATAAACTCGTTCTCACCTCTCTCGGATATTGCCTTCTTTCTTGCAACCTCTATAAAGTTGTTGGTTCCGAACTTTGTTTCTTCTGCTTTGATTGTCTGGAATTCTACTTTTTCTGCCATTTGTTTTCACCTATTGATATGTTCCAATTATACAGTAGAAGTATATTTAAATCTTTTTGCTATTACCTTGCTCCCGCAGCCTCTCTTTCTATTCTTTCCTTTTCCCTTATTGCAGTGGATTTTGAAGAATCATAATCATAGCATGCAATGAGTTCGTTTGCCAGTGCCTCTTCCATCTTCTTTCCCTTTCCATGGGACTTCTGGTAGCTCCCCTGTGTTATCAGCCTTAATGCAAGGTCGATTCTCCTCTGGGGAGACGTTATAACGGCTTTCCTCACT
>JBHIDR010000045.1:0-4598 GCA_046760225.1 Candidatus Aenigmatarchaeota archaeon | reverse complement strand
TGGGAAGACCTTTGAGCGAGGCGGCTGCCATCGCCAGCGTCTGCTCCTTCGGTTCACCAAGCCCCAGTCCGCCAATGCCATAGCCGTCGAACTCCATCTCGGCGATCGTTCGTGCGTGCTCCTCTCTCGTGGGCGGGAAGAGACCTCCTTGCATGATTCCGAAGAGAAGAGTTCCCTTGGACCGCCTGCTCTGCTTCGACTCCTCCGCCCACTTCGTCGTCCTCTGCGCGGACAGGAGAGCCCTCTTCTCACCGCTGTTCAACGGCGGGCAGTCGTCGAGGGTGAAGGCGACATCCGCACCGAGCTCCTCCTGCAACTTGACGGACGCCGCCGGATCGAGGACATGGGGCGACCCGTCCATGAGCTTGAAGGAACATGAAAATGACCCATTAAACAGATTTTTATACTATTATTATTTAACTATTGAGCATGGTTAACTCCAGGTCGTACTCCATGAACAGAAGGAAGAAAAGGTACGAGAAGATTTGTAGGTTCGTGGACCTAAGGCCTGAGGACAGGATATTGGACATAGGTTGCGGCAAGGGCTATTCATTAGAGGATTTTAACAAGACAAACAAGATAATCGGTCTCGACTTACATAAAAATCAGAGAATATTCCAAGAGAACTTCTCATACGTTCAAGGAGACGGCGCTGACCTGCCGTTTAAAGACAAAGAGTTTGATGTTGTAATATGCGTGGGCGTATTAGAGCATATTCATCCTTATGAGAAGCTGGTAAAGATTGCCAATGAAATAAGAAGGGTGGGAAAATATTATGCCGTAATTGTACCCCATTATTATACTCCTATAGAGCCTCATTTTCAATTGCCTCTTTGGCAGTTTTACCCCGCCTCTTTGAAGTCCTTTTTAATAAAACGTTTCAACTTAGGCTCACAGCTCAGGAGACCGGACGGGAACTTCCAGAGGCTGAACTATTTCAGCCGCGAAGGCTGGCTGAAACTCTTTCCAGATGCAAAAATAGCTTCACACAACCATATTTTCTTTTTAGGGCGGAACTATGTTATTTACAAAAGAAAATAATTTAGGCCAGCCCCAGTATCTCGAAGAGGCCTACCTTGACCCAGCCTAGGAACGGGACACGGAGAACGGACTTGCCATGGATTTCATCCACAGTTGTTTTCCATGGGTCAGGGTTGACGTTGTTGTCGCCCTTGGTTGTTATTACACCTTCCTCTATGCTTATGACACGGTGGATAATGGGGTACCTGTATGCAGGAGCATCAAAAACAATGATGTCACCTGCAGAAACTTCGTCAGCATGCTGCACAAAGATAAGGTCGCCCTTGTAGTAGGTCGGGACCATGCTGTTGGAGAACACTGCCACAACAGGCGTGTCTGTTTGCAGCGCGATTCCAAGGGCAGTGTTCAGGAAAAAAGCTATGAGAAAGCCCAGAACAACATATACAATGGCGCCGAACCATCCTTCTGTATAAGTGTCCCATATCTCCTTTATGTTCTTTTTCCTTTTTCTCATAAAATCACTTTACAAACAATATTTATAAATTCAGGCCCTTCCCCTGCTTTCGCCGAGCATTATTGCGGTTGCTATGAGGTGGGCAATACGCAGCGGTTCAGGTACATTGCTCCTTGTTGCGCTTTTCTGTATTATCTTGCCCGCGTCCCTGCTGTCTATGCCTGTGCACTGGAAGCACACCCTTTTCTCATTGACACGTGTCCAGAAAACAGGGCCGGCATCTTCCACGCATCCCAGTCTCTTCTTGGCGTGCGGAAGCTTTTTCAGCGCTTTCCTGAACTTGTTGAAATCAGGCTTCTTGCGATTGAAAACAATCACAGGCAGGCCTGTTTTCTTGTAAATGTGCTGGATGTTCACTGTGTTGAAGCCGCCAAAAGTGATTCCGTCAAGCATGATTATTCTCAGGTCCTTGAACTTGCTCCTCTTGGCCGCCTTTATTATCTTTTCCTCTGCATCTATGCCATCTACGTCTATCTCTTCCTTGAGCATGCCGTCCATGAAGGAGCCTCCACGGAGGACAGCACCCACAAGAACAGTCTTTCCTTTTTTCTTGAACTCAAAGGGACCGTCATCCCAGCCAAGAATCCTTATTTCCTCCTTTATCCTTTTCAGTTTGATTACCATCCAATCGCCTAGAACTATTTCATTGCTTTCCTGAATTCAGTTGTAAACTCATCGCATTTTGTCTGTACTGCAGCAGCAGACTTCTTCAGAATGTTCTTGGGTTTCTTGCCCTTTACAATGATGGATGGTTCAGCCATGAAGGGATGCTCGCGCACTGCAGCAGCCTCCCCGCCATGGTTCCATACCTCGCTTGCTATGAGATGGGTCAGTGCTGCGCTCTCCCCTCTTACTTCTATTTTCAGCTTTTCCTTCTCCTCCTCAACAAGATGCACATGCATGTAAATCACTTGCATACTGCCTTATTTAAAGATTACTCATTTTCTATCTTCTCCTTCAAATTCTCATACCTATTGAGAGCGTCTCCACATTTTTCTCCTCTTTTTCCACTGCAATTCATTATTGTTACTGTCAAACCGTACTTGTAATCTTCTGTCCTCTTTTTGGCCTCTACAAGAGAATGGCATGCCTCTAAACATTTCTTGTCAAAATCCTTGTATCTTCCTGTGTAGATAGGGCATTTTTTCTCAAAATCCTTGAAATAACTTTCAAAGGTCTTTCCCCTTTTCCTCTTTGGTTTCTTCGTCGCTTTCTTCGGCAATTGACCACCAAGAACTAGTAGAGCAGAAAAGGATTTAAATCTCATCTGGGTTGACTATGGGCTTGTCGAATTGTGTCCTGTGCTCAATTGCTATTCTCGGGCATGCAGTGTTTATGAAGGCGTCCAGTTTTAGCCCTGCCAGCTTTTCTGGACTTATTTCATCCATTGAGAGGATAAAGGCATTCCTTCCTCTTTTTTTCAGCTCTTCTCTTATGTTCTCTGCCAGCTCTATTCTTCTCTGGCCTGATTTTGTTGAGACCAGTATGCCTATTGTCCTGGCGTGCTTGAGCATTGCAGATGCAGCATATCTCTGATTAAGGAACTTCCTCCTGAAGGAGTTGAGGTTCTCTATTTCCTTCCTTTCCATGTCTACGAAGTATACTGGCTTTTCAGTTGATAATGCAAGTCCCAAAGGGTGGAACCTGCCTGAGCCAAAGAACAGGAAGCAGTCAACTTTGCTTTCAACTGCTTTTGCTGCTGAGATGTCGCAGCCCAGTATCTGGCCAGGATAGAGCTTCTTGGATATAAGTATGCCCTTTCCTATATGGGCCTGCTTTGCCTTTTTCTCAAGGAAGGACTTTGCTTTCTTCAGGGAATCCACGAACTGCAGGCTCGAGACCAGACCAAAACTGGAATGCTTTTCAATCTTCTCAAAATCCTTATTCAGTATTGGTGCTGGGTCCATGCTTTCCTTTATCTCTTCATAGAGAACAGGCATCCTGTTCTCAAGGAACTTGGTATGGCCGTAGTGTATTATCTTCTCACAGCCCAGCTCCCTTGCTTCCTTTTCCTTTAAATCGCAAGCACCATAGCAGGGGTCGCAGGAAATAACCACCTTGTCTCCCCTGCTTTCCAGCTCCTTTGCTATCTCAATTGCCCTTGTTTTTAGGCCCTCTGGAATCTGCAATAATATCTTCATAATCAAAATCACCTTCTACAAACCCCCTGTAAAGTATTTCACAGGTCTTTCCGCATTTGCTCCTGTATTTGCATTTTTTAGGTAATTCTATAAGCCTGCCGTATGTAGAGTAAAAACTGCCATCATCTTCCATGTACAGGTTCCATGTGCATTCATTACCACTGGGAAATTTTCTCAGATTTATCTGCAAGCTGTACAGTTTCTCTTCATTTAATTTAAACCCTTTCCTTGATTCAAAATCTTTCAACCACCTGTGCATCTTGTCCAGACTGGGAGGAGCCCTTATTGTTTGTACATTCAAGTCCTTGATATTCTTGGCAGATATAGAGGTCCCTTTATCAATTATGGACCTGTTCCCGGCAATCTGCTTGAACATCTCTTTCATCTGCTCCCAGTCAATGTCTCCATCGAATCTCATAGAACTTGAATTGGATTAAAGGCTTTTAAGCTTTAGCCAAAGAATGTCGACAACATGCCAATATAGTTGAGTATCTCGAGGTAGCTCAGTATGGACCATAGGAAAGGTATTATTAGCAGGATGAAGAAAATAAGGAAGAGCACCATGATGCCATGGGTCGTGCCCTCTTCCCTGAACCCGAAGAACGTGCCTGCAAAAAGCCCGCCCAGGTGGGCAGCATAGGCTATCTCTGTCTGCGCGCCTGTCAGAAGAACAGCGATAAAGGCACCAATGTTATATAGTGTGTAGAGCAGCGCAACAAGCACAAGCGGGACAGGTATTATGTAGGGATAAAAGACCATTTCAAACGGGCTTGTCATCATTGCCGCGCCAAGCAGACCGAATATTGCTGCGCTAGCGCCAATAGTAGGTATGCCAGCAGGCATCCAGCCCAGGACAACTGATGCTGACACTGCGGCTGTGCCCACAAAGGAAGACAGGAAGAATATCAGCAGGAACTTCTTCTTTCCAAGGTTGTCCTCTATTACCCTTCCGAAAAAGAAGA
>JBHIDR010000044.1:0-4747 GCA_046760225.1 Candidatus Aenigmatarchaeota archaeon | reverse complement strand
TTTTTTCCCTGATGATCCGTTTGAAAAATCATTGGACTATGAAGAATTTGAAGAGCTTATGGTAAAAAGGGACAAGGAAAGCCTGAGGGAAGCAGCACTCTATAACATAGAGGACACGGAAAGGCTCTTCAGGCTGGCAAAGAAAGTCAAGAAAATTGCGCTCCCGATCGCAAGAGCGCTGAAAACAGACCTGACCTCTGTTTGCTCTGTCTCCCAGTCCAATGTTGCAAGAGGAAGATGGAATTATGAATACTTCAAGAGCCTGAAAACCTACAGGCCAAACAAGGAATTTGTAATGAAGGATTTTGATTACAAGGAAGAGAAGATGAAACTTTTTGAAAGACTAATGAAAAAAGAGGAGAACCCTTTCAAGAAAATTAAGAACAACAAGGGTATTTACGAAAATGTTCCGGCAGTTTATCCTATTTTCACGCTTTCCTCTCTCCCTCATGTGAAGGACAAGGAAATCGAAGAGCTTTACAGGATGATGCAAACAAGTGACCCGATAGAGGCCGTAATATACGCTGAAGCACTTGATAGCCTTTGTGAAGAGCCTCTCTTTGACCTTCTTTGCTGGAAATATCCCTTGGAATATCATCCCGACCTGAAAGGCAGGAAAAGGGAAATGATTAAGGATTATGAGATAGTAGATGCTGTTGAAAGGACAAGAAGGAACTATATCGGCACTTACAAGGAAGACCCTGAAACAACCTTCAGGAACCTTGCTGAGAACATCAGAGGAAGCATAAGCCTTCTAAGGACGATGAAAATCGGGTTATTGAACTATTCGAACCGCTTCCTTTTCCTGGAAGCTGATGAGTCTGTGCTTGATGATATTGACTATTCTCTCTTTATTCCTTATGAAACCCCAACAAAGTTCCTGTCAGCAGGGAAAGGCAAGCTAGTAGCAAAGATTGGCAAGTCACTCATAACTTCAGAAGCCGATATCGAGGGAAAGCATGGCCTAAAGTGTGAATTTGAAAAAGAAATCTTGCTGAACTATACAGACCTTGTTTTTGACGGAAAGGAGAGGGAGGCGCAGGAATACATAGCTGAGGTATCAAGAAAGCTTGCAAGCGGTAAGGTCCCGATCGAGAAGCTTGCAAAGAAGGTAAAGAGGAACAAGAAGGTTTATTCGGAGAAGGCACATAAGACAGAGAGGGTAAGGGCCATAGAGTACCTTGGCCTGAAATACAAGGAAGAAGCACGTTTCCTTTATTCTGTTGACACGGAATTTGAAAGAATCGAGAACATGGATGAAAATTATATTGACATAGAGAAGTACCAGGACAAGATATTCGGGCCCGAGTCCAAAAGGGGAAGGCAGTTCTCCAAGGGCTCTGTTGGGAAGTATGTTGCAGCTGTTGAGATAAAGAAGCATAAGAAAGGCTCAAGGAAGAAGCTGGCAACAGTGGTTGATGGGAAGAATAGCAGCCTATTTGACTTCTGAGAACTTATAGAAGGGAACATCCAGCTCTTCCCTTTTTATCTCCTCTCCGTCCTTTACGGTTATTGCAATCGTCTTTGAATAGTCCGCAACATCGTCCATGTCCTCGAATTTCTTCTTTCCGGGAAAGTAATGCGTTACAGAACCGTCAGGGTTCTCTTTGCACGGAACAATGACCATACCAGTAATTTGTAGTGCCAGAATAAAAATGGCGCCGGGAATGGGATTTGAACCCATGCACCCCGAAGGGAACCAGCTCTCCAAGCTGGCGCTCTACCAAGCTAAGCGATCCCGGCCTAGAATTGATTAGCATGGAGAAGTTTTTAAATTAATCCCGCAGTGATATAGAAATAGAAACTCCATCAGGAACTGTAACACGCATAACCTGTCTCAATGTTCTTTCATCAGCAGTGATGTCAATCATTCTTTTATGGATTCTCATCTCCCACCTGTCGAACGTGGCGTTTCCATGGCCTGTGCCATCACCACAAGGTGTCTTCATTGTAGTCACTTTCAGCTTCTTTGTTGGCAGAGGAATCGGCCCCCGTATGGCTACGCCGAACTTCTCTGTTATTGCTTTCAGCTCAGCGCATATCTCATTGAGCTTCTTCGGGTCTGTGCTGCTGAGCTTTATTCTTGCCTTCTGTGCCATGTTATCACTATCAAATTAGTATCTCACAAAGTATTTAAATAAATTTCTAATGATGATTTAAATCCTTTTTCTGATAAATTAGTCCCATGGGCAAACAGAAGAAGGAGAGGGCGATAAAGAACTACCTTATAGAGTCCTTTGAGGAAATTAAAAAAGATTTTCCAGAAATAGATTACGAGTTGGGGCCTTCGAAAATAAGGCTTCTCGACGAAACATACAGATGCAGTATATGTTTCAATTATCATACCAGAGAATTTAAAAATATTGAAATTAGCAGGGACTTGGTCCTCACAGAAACACTGAGCAATGTATGGGCGCATGAGTTCTCAGAGCACCTAGCGTTGCAGCAGAATCCCATTTTAGATTTCTTCAATGCATATTTCAGGAAATCCGATGTAATAGGGAAACTTGTTGACAAGGTTGTCCATTGGAGAACTGACATGATAGCTAAGAGTAGGGGTTACAAGACTACGAAGGAATTAAAGGAAGACATGCACGAGCTTGCCTATGTAAATGCCATGACAAAAGGTCTCGGTTTGGCCGGCTGGTCGGACTTTATATACAAATTCCTAGAATTCGTAGAAAGAAAAGAGAATACAAAAAAGAAAAAGGAAAAGGGAGTGGAAGCCCGAAAATATAAATACAAAACATTCTAAATTCAATCATGAGAAGGGAACTGCAAATACTACTTTTAGCGTCCGCAATGTTCATGCTGGCAGGCGGTCTGTTCGGACCAATATATGCCATATTTGTTGAGGAAATTGGTGGAGACCTGCTGACTGCTGGAGCAGCATACAGCGCATTTGCAATTGCATCTGGAGTCTTGATATTCTTCATAAGCAGATGGGAAGACCATGTCAAGCACCAGGAAAACCTAGTAGTGATTGGTTTCGGTTTAAGCTGTATAGGATTCTTCGGTTACCTGTTGATCAAGAATCCTCTGGACCTGTTTATAGTCCAGGTAGTATTCGGAATCGGGGAAGCAGTGGGGACACCTGCCTGGGATGGAATGTACTCAAAGTACTTGGAAAAAGGCAAGTTTGTTTCTGAATGGGCATGTGGGAAGCAATGGAGTATATCCTGGCAGGCATTTCCGCAATAATAGGAGGATATTTGGCTAACATATACGGCTTCAAGTTCCTCTTCGTGATCATGCTGGTACTCTCAATACTTGGTTTTATTATTTCTATATTCTTGGTTGTTAAAGATAAAAGAAAGAAAAGAAAAAAGAAGAGAAGGCTAAAAAGTTAAGCCTTCACAACTTCCAGACAAACTCCTGCTGCAACTGTCATTCCCATGTCCCTGATCGCAAACCTTGCAAGTTCTGGGAAATCCTTGCTGCTCTCCATTATCATTGGCTTTGTCGGCACGCATTTCACTATTGCAGCGTCCCCTGTCTTGACAAAGTCAGGGTTCTCCTGCAGCACTTCTCCTGTCTTCGGGTTTATCTTCTTCTGTATCTCTGTTATCTTGCATGCTGTCTGTGAAGTGTGCACATGGAACACTGGGGTGTATCCCTTTGTTATGACATTGGGGTGCTGAAGCACGATTATCTGTGCTGTGAACTCCTTGGCAACTGTTGGCGGGTTGTCTGGCTTGCCAAGCACGTCACCCCTCCTTATGTCCTTCTTGTCAACTCCTCGTACATTGAACCCCACGTTGTCACCTGGCTTTGCTTCCTGGACCTGTTCATGATGCATCTCTATGGTCTTGACTTCTCCCTGCGCACCTGAAGGCATGAAGACCACCTTGTCCCCGACCTTCATAACGCCTGTCTCAACCCTTCCTACAGGCACTGTGCCTATTCCTGTGATTGTGTACACGTCCTGTATTGGGAGCCTCAGGGGTTTGTCAACAGGCTGTGGAGGCAGGGTCAGCTCGTCCAGTGCCTCGAACAATATCTTGCCCTTGTACCAGGCTGTCTTGTCGCTCTTCTTTGCCACATTGTCCCCGACAAAGGCTGATGTGGGTATGAAAGCCATCTTGCTTGTGTCATAGCCCACGCCTTTCAGGAGCTTTTCCACTTCTGCCTTTACTTCATTGTACCTTTTTTCTTCATAGTTTACTGCGTCCATTTTGTTTATTGCAACTATCAGCTGTCCGACACCAAGGACCTTTACAAGGAATACGTGTTCCTTTGTCTGGTCCTGTACACCTTCTTTTGCAGAAACAACTAGGATGGCTGCATCTGCCTGGCTTGCACCTGTTATCATGTTCTTGACAAAGTCCCTGTGCCCGGGTGCGTCAATTACAGTAAAGTAATATTTCGGTGTGTCAAACCTTGTGTGCATTATGTCTATTGTCACTCCTCTTTCCCTTTCTTCCTTGAGCTTATCCATGACAAAGGCGAACTCAAAGGTCTCTTTCTTGTATTCCTTTGCAAGCTCCTTGAGCTTTCTCATGTCATCTTCCCTTATGTTTCCTGTATCAAAGATAAGTCTGCCTATCAAAGTTGACTTTCCATGGTCAACATGACCGATAGTTACAAGGTTCATGTGTGGCTTTGCTGCCATTTCTTATCACCCTCCGATTTTCAATAAAAATTGAAAATTTTATATGCTTTATAACAATGGAACGTATTTAAAGGTTTTGGTTCTCACACCCTTGTAAGTTCCCTTGGAAGGCCCTTCCTGTCCCTTATCCTGCCA
>JBHIDR010000043.1:0-5319 GCA_046760225.1 Candidatus Aenigmatarchaeota archaeon | reverse complement strand
AAAATACACAAGGGTAATTGACTGGTTGGAATGATAAAATGGCTATATTGAGAACAACACTGCTGCTGGGACTGCTGACAGGCATACTTCTGGCAGCTGGATTCCTGTTCGGGGGAATGGGCGGAATGACACTTGCCCTGATAATCGCATTTGTCATGAACTTTGCTGCCTACTGGTGGTCTGACAAGATCGTGCTCAGGATATACAGGGCCAAGCCAAGCAAGGATCCTACCCTCAACAGCATTGTTGAAAACCTAGCAAGGAAAGCAGAAATACCAAAACCCAAGACGTACATTGTCCCCACAGCTGTGCCCAATGCATTTGCAACCGGCCGCTCACCAAAGCATGCTGCAGTTGCTGCAACACAGGGTCTCTTGGACCATCTTAACAAGCAGGAGATAGAAGGGGTTCTTGCGCACGAGATAGCGCATGTAAAGAACAGGGACACCCTGGTATCAGCAATGGCAGCCACTATTGCAGGTTCAATATCCTACCTAGCGCACTTTGCATGGTACAGCCTTTTCTGGGGAGACAGCAGGAATAGCAGCAGCCTGATGCTCCTTCCGTTGGTCATGCTCGCTCCGTTCGCAGCAATGATGGTGCAGCTTGCAATAAGCAGGGGCAGGGAATTCAGTGCTGACTATACCGGTGCTATTGTGTCAGGCAAGCCTGATGCACTTGCATCCGCACTGAACAAAATATCAACAGTTGCAAAGAACTATCCATTGAGAGGGAACTCAGCCACATCCCATATGTGGATAGTCAATCCTTTCAGGGCAGACTCATTCTCAAAGCTCTTCAGCACGCATCCGCCGATTGAACAGCGCATAGCAAGATTAAAAGAATTGGCTAAAGAAATTAAATAATTCTTGGCTTCGCCTCTGGAGAAAAAGTATTTAAATACGTTGCAAATACAATTGTTTAAGGTAATTAACATGCCGAAAGTAAAAATCGAGGCTGCAATGAAGAGGATTTATCACAGAGTATACATCTGCATGAAATGCAATGCAAAGATAAGGGCAGATACAGGCAAGGTTCTGGCAGGCAAAGTAAAATGCAGGAAATGCAAGTACAAGGGCCTGAGGCCCAAGTCAAGGGAAAGGAAAGTGTGATTGCCTTGCATCCCTCAGCCTACCTTGAAATTCTTCGGCCGATAAACGGGGCAATGGCTGCCCTTGGAGTGGTAATAGGGGCAGCTGTGATCGGGGTGACTTTCCCGCTTCCCCTGGAGTTCTTTGTTGCAATAGCAATAACCTTCATGGTATCAGGCGCAGGCATGGTAGTTAATGATTATTTTGATTATAACATTGACAGGATAAACAGGCCCAAAAGGCCATTGCCATCAGGAAGAATGAGCAGGAAGAGCGCAAAGCTCTATGCAGGAGCCCTTTATCTTGTCTCAAATCTCCTTGCAATCTTCCTGCTGAACACATACCTTGCAGCACTGACTTTCTTCAACACGCTTGTGACATACTTCTATGCAGAGAACCTGAAGAAAAGGCCAATTGGTCATATGGCTGTTGGCTGGCTTGCAGCATCAACCTTCCTCTATGGTGGGTTGTTACTGGGCTTTGTCTCCCCTATAATCATGATACTTGTGGCTGTTGCGTTCTTCTCGAATCTTGGCAGGGAGATAACAAAGGCAATCGAGGACATGAGGGGCGACAGGAAATACCATATCAGGAGCATTCCCATCACAATAGGAACAACAGCATCCAGGCAGATAACAAGCATCTTCATTGTCATTGCAATAATACTGAGCTTTATCCCTTACATAATGAACGTGTCCGGCATAACAGAACTGTTCGGCATGTATTACCTGCTTGTTGTAATCCTGGCTGATTTTATCTTTCTTTATTCCATTTACATTATTAAGAACGTTACTCGCTCTCAGAAAATGATGAAAATTGCGATGTTTGTTGTGCTTCTTGCTTTTCTTGCTGGGCTTGTCTGACCTTTTCCTTTGCTTTCTCCTTCCTGTACTCAACTATCATCTCAGCGATTCCTTCCTCATACCCCACCTTGGGCTCAAAACCAAGCTCCTTCTTCGCCTTTGAGATGTCAAACACCCTGTCAGCAGCAATTTTTTCTATGAACGGTATCCATTTTTCCTTCCCTTGGAGGCTTGCTGCTGTCTTTGCCAGCATCACAGGCACATGCTTTTTGGGCGGCTCAACACCCAGCTTCCTGCAAATCAGCCCATAAAGCTCTTCCTGTGTTTTTACCTCGGGTCCTGTTATTATGTATACTTCCCCCGCCTTTCCCAAATTCTCAGCAACAATAAGACCAAGAACAAGGTCATCAACATGCACATACTGTATCCTGTTCTTGCCCTTGCCAAGCACATGCATCTTGCCCTTTTCCAGCATTTCAAAAACATCAAAGTAGCCCTCATGGAAATCCTTGCCATAAACATCAGCTGCCCTTACCACAATACCGCCTGCATCAAGGACAATCTTCTCAGCCTCCAGCTTTGTCTTCCCATAATAATCAGTGGGCCTGCACTCTGTGCTCTCATTGGCAGGTATTTCCGCGAGCTTCTTGCCCATTGCTGCTGTTGAGCTCAGGTATATTATCTTCCTGCCCCCGTATGCCTCAACAACATTCTTTGTGCCCTCAACATTCACCTTCTGCAGCTCATCCTCAGGAACATCATATCTCACAAGCGCAGCCAGGTGGTATACTGTATCAACACCCTCGCATGCCCTTTTCAGCGATTCCTTGTCAAGAATGTCGCCTTCATAGACTTCCACGCCTACAAGCCCCTTTGCTTTTTCTTCGCTCCTTACCAGGACCCTTACATGCTCCTCCCTTTTGACCAGTGCCCTGACCAGATGCCTTCCCACTCTCCCGCTCGCACCTGTGACTAAAATCAATATATCCACCCACAATATTCTTTAAGAGTGTTGATATAAATAATCATTCACAAAATAGTAGGCACTTCATCCAAGCTCTTTATCATATGGCCTTTTCTTTCCTTTGTTATTTCATATGCGGAGTTCGAAGCCCAGGAACCACCCGTATAGCAGATGGGCATTTTTACCAAGGAGAAAATGCGACTATCCCAATAGTCATGCCCAATCGCGGCCGTAAATTTTGGATTAATAACATCGCACATCGCTTGTGCCTTCTTGGATGCCGTTGATGTACGCTTTACCAAAGCTTTGACTTTTCCATTCTTAATCTTAAGCGGATTGCATAGAACTTCCTTAAAATATTCCTGCATATCAGACTCTTCGAGCGTAGTCTCTGTCAATTCCTGTATTCCACCGCTTATGAGAACGAGTTCGTAATCTTTGTTGTATAGGTCCTCAATCACTTTGCGCCCCTGTATGGCCTTCGCACACTCGCGACCGAAGTCCCTGATATACTCAGGATCAAGACCCTGTATTATCTTATCAAAACGTTCGAAGGAACGTTCGGCCCAGAGATCGGCCTTTTTCATATCTCCAGCCTTGTCATATTTTTTGACGCGTTTGAGCGCCAAATACGTCGGGATGCCCCGCATGTAAAGCGCCAATTTTGATTTGGTACCGTCCTTGAGCATCTGCTTCGCTAATTCTTCCTTGCTGTCAAACGGGAGCAATAGACCGTCGCAGTCCATCACAACATATCGTATCTTCATAAAGTATCTTACAATACAAAGAAATAAATATATGTTGTTAGCAACTTTTAATGGTTGTTATGGCAACGTTTTGGTCAAGAGCCGGGCTGAACAAGTACGAAGAAGCTGTACTACTAGTGCTCTTCAGCAACAGTCAGATGAGAGCACGCGACATTTCAGTAGCCAGCGGAGTACCGTACGGGAGAATTTATGATACGCTGTACTCGCTCATAAGCAGGCGTCTAGTTTCCGTAATACATACCCGTCCAAAAGTTTATACAGCAATAGAACCTGAGGCAGCATTATCTGTCCTTCTAGAAAGCAAGCGCTCAGAGATAAATGCACTGAAAAGAGAATGGCAGTCGGTAAAGACGCAGCTAAAGCGATCTGCTCCCAAGGAACTGAAAGAAAAGGTATTGATATTTTATGGGACGGACGCTGCCTTGCGTCTGGGAAGGGTCGGCATAGAACAAACGAAACATGAGATGCTTATCAGCACAACGCGGCTTGAAGACCCGGCTGCCCAGGAACTCATAGCGAAGAAATTGCATGCAGGCGTACAGGTGCGCATACTCGTGCCAGAAGTAACACAAAAAAATAGGAGAAACATAACCAAAATAAAGAAAGCGGGTGGAAAGATAAGGATAGGCGGCCAAAAAGGACTAAAATTAGGTATAACAGACGAGCGGGCGACACTGATAACAGTCGCAAATCCGCGAAATCCTAAAGGATTCATATCGATAATTATAGAAGGGAAAGCCTTTGCAAAAGCAATAAAAGAATATTTCAAAAGCTACTGGGAAAAGGCAAAACATATCTAAAAATCAAATTGCATTTTTGAGAAGAAAAAAATATCCGAGAATGAAACCCCACAATCAATACTTACAATATTCTTTAAGAATAATGAGATAAATAATCATTGTATGAACAAAATAGCCAAGCTCATAAGCCAGAAGAAGATAAAATCAGCTGACTGTGCCTACCACACCATAAGGAAGGATGACAGCGGGAACTTCAGGGTGCTCGTTCTGAAGTCAGAGCCTAACAAGGCATATGTTGAGTACAAGTGCGGCAACTGTGGCAAGGAGGATTTCAAGACCATGCCCTGGAAAAAGGTCTCAAAAGCAGCAATGTACCGCGGAACAATAGTATGCGACAAGTGTGGGAACAAGATGAAAATAGGTAAGCTCAAGGGAGGAAAGAAGAAGAAAGGAGCCTAAGGTGCTTTTGCAGGCATGGTATGATGAGACGAATATTTTTTAGGAGTTCTGTCAAAATCTACCCTTTTTGGTTCCTTTCCGAAAGTCTTTTCAAGTATCTTCTTGAACCTAAGAGTATAGATCATGTCAAGGTCCTTTTCATTCCCCTCATCAATCTCAAGTAGAATCCTGAAATTTGGAGGAAAATAACAGATATCCAGAAATGAGTCTGGGACACCTTTTTCATTGTCCTTAAGATAAGTGTTTGGAAGACAGCGCATTAAGCTTACAGCAAGGCTCTTTCTGGTCCTTTCAGCAAAGGCATACAAGTCATCTGATATGAAGTATGGTCTGAAGCTGTCCCCCAGTTCTCTGCATGCCTCATAGACCTGTCTCCTCTCCACTTTATCAAAGCTCAGTAAGAGTCTGGTCCTTGAACCCATGCTAATTATTTATAGAATAAGACTTTAATATCTTATCGTGCCTCGGTGGCTTAGCCTGGTAAATCGCAAGAGC
>JBHIDR010000042.1:0-5342 GCA_046760225.1 Candidatus Aenigmatarchaeota archaeon | reverse complement strand
ATCCTGACAGCCGGCTTGTAGAGCTTATCGACCTTTTTTATCAGGCCCTCTTCTGTTTCCAGCTTTGCAATCTTTGAGGCCTTCTCATAGAACGAGTTGCACAGCTTATCCAGGTCCAGAAGGTTCCTGAGAAGCTGGTTGTATTCAACATCTGTCCTTTTGAACTTGAACCTGTAAGAAACAATCTTATCAAGGATTTTTCGGCATTCCTCAACACTTCTTTTCTTTCCTTTCTTGTCTGACTGAAGGAGGGCATCGATGTTTGTTTCCTTAAGGGAATTGTATATACCGTCTGCAACAGCCAGCACAACACTTGCTGGATCATCCTTGTATATGTCAACAGTGTTTATTATTTTCTTGTTTCTCTTGACAAGATAAGCAAGTTTCTTCTCGGTCGTCTTCTTGCTTTTTTCAAACCTTTCTATGTACTGATCCAGTATGTTCTTTGACTTCTTGACCATATAAAAAATAGTATTAGAAAAGCATTTAAATCAATGCATTTTTAAGGGATTCCTTGCAGCTGCATGTCCTTTCCTGCGGTATCCTCCCTATTGCAGCTGAGAACAGCTGCCTTGCCTTGTGCACATTCGAGCCCATTGTCCTCAGGACCTCATCAAAATCAACCGGCTTCTCTGCCCAGACATCATAATCAGTGACAAGGGCCACTGTTGCATAGCATATTTCCAGTTCCTTTGCAAGAACACATTCTGGAACAAGCGTCATTCCTATGACGTCCATTCCCCAGCTCCTGTAAAGCTTGGACTCAGCGCGCGTGGAAAATCGCGGGCCATTGATGCATATATACGTGCCCTTGCTGTGAATCCGTGTCCCCAGCCCTGCCCCTTCCTGCAGAAGTATTTTCCTGAGCTCCCTGCAGAACGGGTCTGCAGCGCTTATGTGGCAAACCTTGCCTCCTTCATAAAAGGTTGTTTTCCTTCCCCTTGTCATGTCCACAAACTGGTCAATTATCATGATGTCCCCTGGCCTGTACTCCTCCCTGAGTGAGCCGCAGGCACTGCTGGCCAGTATCCTTTTCACGCCCAGCTCCTTCAGCGCCCAGATGTTTGCGCGGGAATTCACAAGATGGGGTGGCGTATGGTGCCCCTTGCCATGCCTTGGAAGGAATGCTATCTTTCTTCCCTTGAAAGTGCCTATTGTTATCAGGTCAGAAGGCCTGCCAAACGGGGTTGATAACTTTATCTCCTTCTTGTCCTCCAGCAATTCAGAATCATAGAGCCCTGACCCGCCTATTATGGCAATCTCAGCCTGCATACCTATTTATTTTTGATAAAATCTATATAAAGGTATGGTCAAAGCCATGAGTCCTGACTCGATTTTTGAGAAACCTGTGATTGAAGGAAGGCCTGTGCGAAGCTTCTACCTGAAGGAATACTTTCTTGCCCTGGCCCTTGTCTTCACTGTTGTCTTTCTTTGGGTAGTGGGATATTCACCATTTATGATTCTTGTGTACAGCGCAATAGCGCTTGCAGCCTTTCTTGTCTTCATTGCCGAGTTCTCAAGGTTGAGATCTTATTACAGGATAACTCCCAGTCATGTGATTCTTGAAGAGGGAATAGTCAGCAGAAAAAGGAAGAGCTTCTCAATGGCAAATGTCTCTGACATAAGTGTTCGTCAGGGTTACGTTCAAAGGGCACTGAGGTTCGGTATAGTGATGGTTGGTTCAAGTTCAGGAAGGGAATTCATGTCATTAGACCTGAAAGTAAAGAATCCCAGGGCTGTTGCCGCCAGAATCGAGAAACTAATAAAGGATTATGACGCAGGAACTTAAATCGCATGATGAAAGTTTATATCGAGACATATGGCTGTGCTGCCAACCAGGCAGAATCAGAAATAATGGCTGGCCTGCTCAGGCAGGCAGGGCAGGAAATTGCAGAAGAAGAGCAAGCAGACATAGTAATAATCGCTTCATGCCATGTAAAAAAAGTAACAGAGCAGAAAATACTTGACAGAATAAGCAGGATAAAGAAGAGGCTTGTTGTTGCAGGATGCATGCCTGAGGCTTACAGGGAAAAGATTCTTTCTGTCAGGCCTGATGCAAGCCTTGTAAGCACCCACCAAATACACAGGATAACAGAAGCGCTAGACAAACGAGTGGAATTCTTAGGCTCTTCTGGAAAAGAAAAGGCATGCCTGCCGCGCATAAGGAAGGACAAGAACATAGCGATTGTGCAAATAGCTGACGGTTGTCTTGGTAGTTGTAGTTATTGCGCAGTAAGACTTGCTAAGGGAAAGCTGTTCTCATTCAAACCTTCCTCAATTGTGAAGGAAATTGACCATGCAGTAAGGGAAGGCTGCAGGGAAGTCTGGCTCACTGCACAGGACACTGGTGCATATGGCCTGGACATAGGAACCAGTCTCCCACACTTGCTCTCAATTCTTCCTGAAGGGAATTACAGGGTAAGGATAGGTATGATGAACCCTGACCATGTGCTTCCAATTCTAAACAAACTGATTGAATCATACAGGGACAAGAAGATAATGAAGTTCCTCCATGTTCCTGTGCAGAGTGGTGATGACATGATGCTCAGGGCAATGAACAGGCAATATACAGTTGATGACTTCAAGAAGATAGTTGATGCTTTCAGGAACGAGTTCCCAAATCTTGTCCTCTGGACAGATGTCATAATAGGTTATCCAGGAGAAACACCAATGCAATTCAAGAACACTCTTGACCTTCTGAGGCAGATAAGGCCGAACAAGGTAAATATCTCGCGCTTTGCAAAGCGCGACCGCACAGCTTCTGCAAAGCTCCAGCAGCTGCCAACAGACGAAATGAAAAGAAGGACGAAATTAGTATCCAAGCTTTTTAAATACAGAAATTAAATTATTATCATGAAATTTAACAAAAAAATAGTAATCGGCTTAATCATTGTGATTGTGATAATTGTAGCAGGCTATATGTTCTTGTCTAAACCTTCAAAGCCAACACAAAATGTTTTTTGCATGGAAGAAGGTGATATTGTTGGTAACATTTCCTGTAATTTTGATAGTGATTGTACCTATGATGATATGAAAAAGGCTTGCCCTGACCCAAAATATATGGCTATACCAACATGTGGTCCAGTATTTTTCTGTGAAGCAGATATCTGTAAGTTTTATTGTGAATTTGGTCCTTAGATTCCTATCCAAGCTTTTTTAGAAAATCCTCTATAAGAGGAATGTCTTCCTTCTTACCGAAATCCTTCCAGTAGTCCTTTATTATGTGGATCTTTACATTCCCTTGATTTGCCAGAAGTGTTATTGCATCTGTTATTTCAAATTCTCCTCTTTCAGACTTCTCTATGTTCTCAATTGCATCAAATATTTCATAAGTAAATACATAAGCAGCAGTATTGATTAGATTTGAAGGCGGTTCTTTTGGCTTCTCTATTATCTTTATCAGCCTGTCACCCTTAATCTCCAGAACACCATACCTGCTTGGGTCAGCAACCTTAACAGCAGCAATAGTGTTCTCCCTTTCCTCCATTAGCTCTTTTAAATCCCTTGGTGAATAAAGATTGTCACCGTTTATTGAAAGGAATGTCTCGTTTCCAACAAAATGCTTTGCAAGTGCTGTTGCATGTGCTGTGCCCAGCTGCTCCTTTTGCTCTATCATCGTTATCTTCAGCTCAGGAAGCGTTTCCTTCAGACCTTCAACAAATTCCTCCACCTTCTCTTTCTTGTACCCGACTATCAATCCAGTTTCTCTGACTCCAGCATCCCTCAGGTTTTTCAGCACATACCAGAGGAACGGCCTGCCAAGAACCTCTACAAGCACCTTGGGCCTGTCCTCTGTAAGGGGCAGCATCCTTACCCCCTTTCCAGCAGCAAGCACAATAGCCTTCATAATATCACTTAAGGGCCATGATTTAAAAATGCTTTCGAATCAGCCTCCCAGACTTATTAGGAGAAGTAGCAACGGACTCATATCATCACCCGCCTCTAGCTTCTCTTGCCTGCTAGAGCATGATGACCTTGATTATGAAAGAAAACAAGAGAAAGTACACACTCACCTTCTTCTGTATCAAAACTCATTTCTTGTAATTTTTTTACGTACTTCATATTTACCGCCTTGCTAGGTTTCAGCTGTTCTCGAGGCCTCGACTGCTTCCCTGAATTCCTCAAAGTTCTTTGCAGTCCTTGAATTGCCGTTTCCTAGCAGGCATTCAAAAGAACACAGTATCATGCTTCCAGCATCATAAACCACCTTTTCTCCTCTACCCTTGTCATACTCCTCTCCTTTCTTCATGACATAGGGGCAGATTGGAGTCTCTGAGGTCTCTCCGTCCTTCTTCACTGTCACGTAAATCGCGTTGTTTCCCTTACACTCGTCGCATCCCATTATATCACCATTACAGGAGGATGAGCGGGAGCGAACACACAAAATTGCCTTGCGGCCGGTTCGCCCCTCGCACCTAATCCCTATATAGATAGCTTTATATATATTACTTGCTAAAATATTTTTATCAGTATTATAAGATTTTTTATAGGAGATTGAATGGTCAAGAAAACCAAGAAGGAAGGCACTGCATGGCTTGTTGAGCATAGAGGAGGAAAGACCTTCAGCCTGCCAGCAAAGATAACAAAGCCTGAGCATCTGAAGAACGCGCTCTCTCCAATGGCCTGGAAAATACTCACTATGCTGGCTGAGAAGCCAATGTATCCAAAGGAAATAGCAAAAAAGCTCAAGCTGCATGAGCAGAAAGTGTATTATCATATCAGGAACATGGAAAAAGCTGGCCTGATAGAGAAAATCCATGAGCAGACAAAGCTCGGAGCTGTTGCCAAGATATATAGTGTGACTGATTCTGTGTTTGCCCTGACCCTGAAGCCACTTGAGGAGTCAGCAAAGATATTCACAATGAAGCGCGAGCACCGCCGTTTTTTGGAGCCCTTCATTGAGAACGGCAGGTTCAATGCTCTTGTGATAATGGGGAGCCCTGATCCGCACGGACCAAGGAAGGTGCAGGCAAGGGACGGTCCTCCTACTGCACAGCTGACGCTTTTCCTGGGAAGTTTCATCAATTACATGCCAGAAAAAAGCATAAAGGTGGATACAGAAGTAAGGGACGAGGACCTCAAGAACAACCTTATAATATTGGGGGGTCCTGGACCAAATGCAATCATGAGAAAGGTCAACAAGAAGCTTCCAATACAGTTCAAACATATTAGGGAAGAAGGTGCCTTTTTCACTGAATTCTATTCCTCATTGTCCGGAAACACCTACAACTCAGAAGCAAACGGCATAGTTGTAAAGACCAAGAACCCATTTGACAAGAACAAGGAGATGCTTGTGATAGCAGGAATGAGAAGAAAAGGGACAAATGCAGCCATACTCTCCT
>JBHIDR010000041.1:0-5439 GCA_046760225.1 Candidatus Aenigmatarchaeota archaeon | reverse complement strand
AGGTGTAGTAAGGCTTCTTGAATCAACGCATGCAATAATCACAGTAACAATATCTATGGATGGTTTGGAGGAGGACCATGATCGAGTAAGGGGAAGGAAAGGTTTCTTCAAATTAGCGATGAAAACGATTGAAGGGTTAAAAGAAATCCAGAAAAAATATGACAAGCTTGAAATAGTATTAAGACACACCATGCTGCCGGACAATTACAAGGATATGCCTAAACTTTATGCCCTTTCAAAGGAGCTAGGTATTGGTTTCACCACAAAGCCGGCAACAAGCGGCGGCCTCTTTGACAATGATGAGGAGTTTAGAATGTGGCATGATAATTTCAGTCAAAAACAAAAGAAAGAAGCAATTCAGATACTAGAGGATATTATAGAAGATAAAATGAAGAATCTTGATTTAGAAAAAAATAACTTATTTGCAAATATAAAGGAGGTTGCCGGTGTTCTCTTTCTCAAGTATTCTATAAAATTCATAAACAATCCCATGAAGAATGTTTTTCCATGCTACGCATATTTCAGTTCGGTTCTTCTTGATAACGAAGGGAATGTAAAGACGTGTCCTGTTCTTTATGCTGACCTGGGCAATGTACGAGAAAAGCCCTTCAATGAAATATGGCTGAACAAGGAGAGTAAAAGGATAAGGAAATTCATAAAGAAAGGGAAATGTGCATGCTTTACAAACTGTAATCAAATACCTTCTCTTGTAATGTCAGAACTACCAAAAATACTTACAATCATAGCAAAGAAGAAGGTTAAAAGAAAACAAAGGCTTATTTAATAGACAGTTCTAAATGATAGCATGAATAAGAAAGTCAAGAATATTTTCAAGAAGGCCCTGCCTCCGTTAATCACAGTCATAATAATTTCATTTATCTTATCGAGAATAAATTTACAAAGTTTGTATTTTCATTTCTCTACAATGAACATATTTATTCTACTTGTTTCTCTGTTACTGTTTGTTCCCATTACACTCATAAAATCAGAGCGTTGGAGGTACATAATAAGAGAATATTGTAAAATAAGCAGCAAGAAGGCGCTAAAGATAACGTTTTTGGGAGCAAGCTTTATGGTCATCACGCCTTCTCAGCTAGGTGATATGGTAAAGGCTGATTTTCTTAAAAGAGAAGGCTCAATGCCGCTTAGAAGGGGGGTTCCCAGTATTTTTTTTGAGAAAGCCCTCGACCTCATGGCTTTATGCATTCTTTGTATAGTAGGTATTCTCTTGGTTGGTTTAACAACAATACTTGTTACAATACTCGCGGGTGCTGCTGCAATAGTATTTGCATTCATTTTTATGTACGTTGTTGTTCTTTCCAAATCAAGAATATTACGCCGAATTATGAACATTTTCTTTAGAATAAAACATATTGGAGAGTTCGTAAAGGAGGCTTACAATTTTATGCTTCAGACAAAGAGTATGAACAAGCTATTGGGCTACATATTGCTTTCTGTTTTTCTTTGGGCAGTACATCTTCTTCAGATATATCTATTCTTTCTTGCATTTGGTTTCTATCCTAGCACAGAACTCGTACTCGCACTTGTACCGCCAGCAATACTGACAGGTTTGTTGCCAATAACCATAGCGGGCATAGGAACAAGGGACTCGATGTTGCTGTTGCTTTTTGGAGAATATGCACCGACAATACCTACTGCTGCTGTCATGGGTGTGGCAGTATTCTGTAGCATCAGGTACCTTATACCAGCAATACCCGGAACGTTATTTTTGAAAGAATATATAAGAAAATTCTAGCCTTTACTGCACGGTTTTATCGGCAAGAAAACCGAAAAGTATTATCTGCAGTCCTGTTATCAGAAAGATTAAGGACAACAACATTGTAGGTATTATCTTGTCAAGTATTATCAGTCCATCAACAAACAGCCTGTAAATTATATACAATCCTACAACACCGCCCACTGCCATAAGCAATGTTCCTATGGAACCGAAGAATTTTAGAGGCTGGTAATCCCTATAGGTTCTGAACATGTTTATCCATGCCTTTACTGCATATTCAAAGGGTTGAATTATAGGATGTGACTTCATGAGCCTGCTTTTTCTTGTCCTTCTAGCGTAAACAGGAACCTCGATTACCCGGAACTTCTCTTTAACAGCGCGTATTATCATTTCTTGCGTATAAGTATGCGTTGATATTATGTCAAGATTTTTTCCATATTCCCTGATAGTTATAGTTATTTTTATTTTGGTTATTTTGGATATAACTCTTGAAAAGGCCTTGTTTCCAAGTTTTTTCATGAACGGCATATGCTCTATCTTCCCTAAAAATCTCGAACCAAGGACCAAGTCTGCTTTCTTTTGTATTATTGGTTCTATCAATCTTGGTATGTCTTCAGACCTGTACTGGCCGTCAGCATCCGTATGCACTATTATGTCTGGCTTCAGTTCCTTGGCCCTTTCCATCTCTGTTCTGAAGGTCTCTGCCAGGCCATAATTATGGGGGTGAGAAAAGACAATGGCACCATGCTCAGCGGCTATCTCTGCCGTCCTATCCTTTGAACCATCATTAACTACCATTATCCTGAATTTGTGTTTCATTCTTCCCATGACAGCCTTTATGTCACTAATGACTTTCCCTAAAGTTTGCTCCTCATTGTATGCTGGTATTGTAACAAGTATGTTCATAATGATAAATCACTATTTCAACTTTAAAAAGCTTATTTTCAGTATATTCTGCACAGATAAACCCCATGCTTACTTTCGCATTCTCTACCGATCAACAATCCAAGGTACTCCAAGACAGGGTTAATATCTACATCTTGCGGCATCTCTTCTGGGAATATTATAATATATTTTATCTTGTATTCTATGAATTCTTTAACGTCAGCTTCTGTGGGTTGCCGAGTTAGCTCAAACTGCTCAGATTTGTAGATATCAGCTCTGGCTTCTATGTACTTATCCAATATGTCAGCTGCCTCAGGATTGGTTCTCTTTACCCTCTCTAGTAGTAGTTCATGCCCTGCTTCTCGTGGTGTAATGTTAAATCTGAGATAAGTCAGTAATGAGTTGTTATTATGAAAGCTGCTGGCTTCAGCGTATCTCCACCAGCTTCCACCAACAATTTTCTTCCCGTGTACTGTCTGGTAGAACATGAACTTGGAATGGGCATAGAACGGTGCCTCCATTATAGCGAAGTCTCCTTCCTCCTTTGCAATCTCATGATATATTTGTGGCACTTCAGAGCTAATCAGAGGCGTCAATATTACAAACGACTCTAACAGCACCAAAACAGATATTACGATCCATGCTTTCTTGTATTTTTTATTCAGCTCTTTTACACTGAAGGCGCAGAACAATGCTATTATAAGGGTAAGCACTGAGAGGAACCTGCTTGGCGACCTGAGCACAGAAAAGAAAGGGAAATAAAGATAAAGCAAAAGGTAGGGCAGCGGTACCCCTATGAAGTTGTTCAGTAGTTCTGCTCCTAGTTCTGAAATGCGGATGCCTAACTTCATTGCAAGGTCAGCTAGGTTCAATGGGAACTTGAAAAGTAGCCTGCCTCCTATCTGAAGCACAGGCCCGAGCGAGAATATGAAAAGGGTTATCAGTGCCAATGTCCAAGAGGCAAGTTCCTTCCACCTCTTCCTTAAGCTGAATAATAGAAGTATGATTACTGTAAATCCAAGGAAAGCCGTGGACTCCACTGGTTTGCCAATAAGCATGCTTTCTCTGAGGGCACCGATGTTATTGCCGTACAAGAGGTGATATTTTGTCGGTGTAACGTAAGATAAAATGTCCATTGATGCTACTACTGATCCTTCTATAGTTCTCTCATACGGGTTTGCTATATATTCCGAAATAACCGGGAAGAGCACGGGTGCAGCTATTATGAAATATACCACCAGTATCTTTACTAATATCTTAAGGTGGTTTCTCTTTTTCACAAAGAAGTCTGCTAGAACATACAGGGATGTGAATAAGAGAAGATGCAGGGCATATTCCCATGTAGCAAGGCTGTTGAACAGCAGAAAGACTGCAGCAAGCGCTATGTAAATGTTTTTCTTCTCTTTTAATGCCTTTAGAAAGAAGAGTATGAAAAACGGTATCCATTGCATTGTGGAGATATACATGTGTCCTGTTGCTTGAAGAAGATGGTATGAGGAAAAGGAGAATATTAGTCCTGCAACAAAGGACGCCTTTGTATCTTTGGTTATGTATCTGGAAAGGTAGAACATGCCAATAGCTGAAAGCAGGAATGACATGAACAATGAGAAGTTATAGGATATTACTGTACCAAACATGAGAGTAATCGGAAGGAACATCAGGGTGTCTATCAATGCAAAGGGATAGAACGCAAGATTAGTCCCATTCGGATAAAATATGTAATCAGTAAAAATGTAATTGGTACCTAAGTTTATGCTTTTGGCCATCCACCAAAAAGGCCAGATAGAGTTAAAGACGTCCCCCTCCACCACACCTGCAATGTGGCCAGGCGTAATGCCAAATGGCAGCAGCATCACTACTGTTATAAGCGTGTATGCAAGGATAACCGATATTTCCTGCTTTTTCATAAGAATTATAAGAACATTAGTTATTTAAAAGGTATAAAAAGAAACGCTTAAAAAGGTTACAGAAGTTTTATAAAATAGTTATTATGATGTGATAGTATGAGGATTTTGATGTTGAACCCGCCCTTTTTGCCCAAGTATTCAAGAGCATCAAGGTCACCTGCAGTGACCAAAGGGGGCACTATATACTACCCCCTGTGGCTAGCGTATGCTACAGGTGCGGCTGAGAAGGCAGGCTTTGAAGTGAAGCTTGTAGATGCTCCTGCAGACGACCTCAATGTAGAAGATGTTGTCAGAATTGCTAAGGAATTCAGGCCTGATCTTACTGTACTGGAAACCTCTACACCGAGCGTACATAATGATGTTAAGGTAGCTGAAGCAATCAAGGATGCAACAAACTGCTTCATCCTCGTTGTTGGAACACATCCTTCTGTCCTAGCAAAAGACACACTGAAGATGAGCAAGAAGATAGATGCTGTTGGGAGAAAGGAATATGATCATATAGTAAGGGAGCTTGCCCTTGCATTGCAAGACAAAAAGCCCCTAAACAAGGTTAGAGGACTGAGCTATATTGAAAAAGGCAAGGTAAAACACAATCCTGACATGCCTTACATTGAAAACCTAGATGAATTGCCGTTTGTAAGCGAGATTTACAAGAAACATCTCAGCATCAAGAATTATTTCTTTGCTGCAGCAGAATATCCTATGGTAATGATATTTAGTGGTCGTGGTTGTCCAAACATGTGCTTTTTCTGCCTCTATCCTCAGACATTCGGTGGTAGAAGGTATAGGCTCAGGAGCGCAGAGAATGTGGTTGCAGAATTCGAGTACATAATCAATAATCTGCCTGAAGTGAAAGAAATCGGTATAGAGGATGATACATTCAGTGCAGACCTCGAAAGGGTGCACAAG
>JBHIDR010000040.1:0-5547 GCA_046760225.1 Candidatus Aenigmatarchaeota archaeon | reverse complement strand
TTTTCTTCCTCGTAAACCCCGGATTCTTTTGCCTTTGCCATATCCTATATTTATCAGAGGTGGTATATAATTTAGTGTGGTGATAAACACCACCACAAGATATATAAGGAAAGAGGGGTAATTGTTTGTTATGGAAGAAATAATGCAATCAGCTGGGCTGTCAAAGAATGAGATAAAGGTATACCTTGCGCTTCTGAGGCTAAGGTCTGCGTTGGCAGGCGAGATTGCCAAGAAGTCAGGTGTGCATAGGCGAAATGTCTATGATGCACTGGAAAAATTAATAGAAAAGGGGCTTGTTAGCTATCTGATGCACGGAACAAGGAGGTATTTCCAAGCAGAGGATCCTAAGAGGCTCGTAGATATAATGAAAAGCAGGGAAGAGCAGATCAAATCCCTGCTTCCTGAGCTGAGGAAGAGGTATGAAGGAAAGAAAAGAGAAGAAGCAAAGATATTCAGGGGCAGGGCTGGTCTCAAAACTGTGCTGGATGACCAGATAGACAGGGGAAAGGAGATACTGGTTTTTGGTACATACGGAAAGTTTGACACAATCCTGAAGTATTATTTTCCTCAATTTGAAAAGAGGAGACTGAAGAAAGGAGTGAAAGTCAAGCTCATATTTGACGAGGGTGACAGGGGAAAGGAGCTTGCAAAAGAGCTCGTCCAGGCCAGATACATTCCCAAGTTCTGGACAGGGCCTGTTGCAACAAATATCTGCGGCAACAAGGTCTATGTCATAGTCTGGGCAGAAACGCCCCTGATATTCCAGATAGAGCACAAGGAAATAGCTGACGCCTACAGGAGGTACTTCAAAACTCTCTGGAAGATTGCAAAGAAGTAATAAGCAGTATTTAAACTTTTGGGTACAACTTCTATCATGACAGTTGAAATAAAACCCTCAATAAAAGTTGAAATAGATGTCAAGAAGAGCGAGAATCTTGGTTATCATAGACTAGACAATACCGAAATATTAAACATATACGTAATAGAGGAAGAGGGAGAAAAGAAGAAAATAGTATGTGACCCCTATGACCATCCCCTAGGCTTTGCAAAGCTAGAGGAGGGCCTGTTCGACTACAAGATAACTGATTTTGACGGATCTTCTGAAGAATATGAGTATGCTGGATGCTGCAGGCGGATTGAAGCGATAAATAGAAAGGGAAAAAAGACAATAATAGATTTCAAAAAAATGGAAGCATATGGAGAATTCGAGGACATAAAGAATATATTGGAAAATCTTCCACTGGGAGATTACAACGTAGCAGACTTGTAGCTATATCTCAAATTTTTATAGGGAAAAATACATAATGAAATAATGAAAAAAATTGTCTTATCTCTGACCTTAACTTCAACCATACTAGTATCTGGTGTTAAGTAAGATGTACGAGTTAGCGTATCTGGTGCTGGGCATACTTGGGCTGCTGTTGGGGACCGAGCTTGTTATTCGCTCATCCCTAGATATAGCAGAGCACTACAAGATATCTCATGTTTTCATGGGACTGACAATTATTGCCATAGGCACTGACCTGCCGGAGCTCGTTGTCAATATCACCGGGGCGCTTTACCGCCTGGCTGGGACTGAAACTTCTGGCCTTATTATTGGCCAAACAATCGGTACTACCATTAGCCAGATAGCCCTGATTCTTGGAATAATAGGCCTGGCTAGCTTGTCCATGAGGCCAAGCCTGACAAAGCGGGAGCTAAGAAGGGACGGCATGATGATGCTTGGTTCTGTTGTACTGCTTTTCCTTGTGGGGCTTGATGGCATCATCACAACACAAGAAGGTCTTATGCTTGTAATCATTTACCTGTTGTATTTCTCTACCCTATTTAGGGAAGAAAGGGTTTATGAGAAAGTGAAGAGGGCGCCTAGAATGCACATCCGCTGGGCACTTGTTTCCTTAATTACAGGCTTTATTGTGCTGATATACAGCTCAGATTTTGTTGTAAGCAATGCGGTAAGCCTTGCTGTTTCGCTGGGTGTTGCCCAGTCACTGATAGGTGCCCTAGTGCTTGGAGTGGGTACCAGTTTGCCTGAGCTCAGCATCTCGCTCGGTGCCATAAGGAAGAAGGCTGTTGGCCTGTCTGTAGGCAACCTGATCGGAAGCAACACTTATGACATATTGTTTACCCTCGGCATTAGTAGCGCAATTTCTGGTTTTATTGTGAATGAAAACCTGTTAAGATTTGATATCCCTTTCTTGTTCCTTGTATCCGTACTGGCCCTTTTCTTCTTCAAAACCAAAATGAAAATAAGCAGGAAGGAAGCCGCTGCCTTAATAGGCGTTTATGCAATTTATGTAGCATTGAAGATTGCAGGATTCTGATTTATTTTACAAACGATATCTCGACAGTTTGGGTGTTGCTCCAGGAGGGTTCTTCAGAAGATACAGTAACATCACAGGTCAAGTCAAAACTTTCTTCTATGTCGTGTATATCAAGCTGCAAGTAATACAGGTGCCAGTATGTTCCTTCAGCTTGAGGATATAGGGTATCGATTACCTCCCTTTTTATTTTGTAATCCCAAAAATAGTCCCTTGCAGCCACACCCTTATAAGAATCCTTGTCAGATTCAAGGACCAAAGTATCATTGGAGTAGCATTTGAACGATGATTGAACTGTTGCTGCTTCTCCTTCACCAACATTCTTAACTGTTGTCTGAACCCCCCTCTCTTCAGCTTCATAGGGACCAACCCTGTTTTCTATTTTGAACTTGTTGTCCCCAACTTCACTACATACGCCCTCCTTATAGCCAACACAAACATAGGAATAGTCTTCCATGGGTTCTAAATAGGAAGAGGTCAAGTAAACAAAGGCAGGACAAGTGCCACAGTCATCTGGACAGCTCGAAACGTATTTATCAGAGCCGCTATCGTATTTGCAAGCTTCTTTTGAAGAACATGTTCCGTCACCGCAATAAAACGTAGCTTCTGGCTCTTTTAAGGCAGGTGGTGCTTCATCAGAATCGCATACTCCGTTGCTGTTCTCGTCCAGGCAGCATCTTGAATCGATTAGTACATTAGGAGACTCGCAGGTGGTTTGTCCAACACAGCCGGCAACAAGAACAATAGCTAATATTACTGCCCCCCACAGCCACTTTGACATAGAACAAGTTGAGATTTGGCATATTTAAAATTGTTAGTGATGTCTTGAGCTTAACGCCGGCAGAAGGCGAAACTATCTGAGTAGCTTGTAATACTCTTCAGGTTTGACCTCTGTGCCGAGGGGCTTCAGTTTGGAAATGATTAATTTCAGAAAGCTTTCCTTTCTTGTATCAAAATCTATGTCGTTGTCATTTGTTATGAAAATCATATCAGTATTTTTTGGCACTTCCCTGTAATCTGGCTCCACCTGATACAGCTTGTCCAGATCGAGCTTCTCATAATCCCCGCTTCCTATGAAGATGAAGGTTGCTGCCCTGGAATCTTCCCAAATCTTTTCCAGTACCCCTATATCGTTTTTGAACACAATCCTGAGCATTCCAATGGTGCCTTTCTTGACCTCACTTTCCTTATATTTACCTTTCTTTAATGCCCAGTCATCAAGCTCATGTATTATTGTGAACCTCCTTCCCTTCAACATGCTTGTTACAACAGCAAGAAGACCCTCAAAGGTTGCTCCATCCTTCTTCCTGTGCGGACAGACCTCTACTGTCTTCCAGCCATCCTTTCTTTCAGAAACTGTATACATCATGTTAATCATTTGGAGATTTTTTCTTCTAGCGAAAGCTCTCCTCCAAGCCTGATAAGCTTCTTCTTTATATTTTTTATGACAGCAGGATTTTTTGAGAAAAAGCATATTTCGCCATCATATGGAATGTGCATCATCAATTTGGGTAGCCATATGCCCTTTGGTGAAGGGAATTTGGAGAAAAATTTCTTTAATTCCTTTTTTAATTCTTTCATGCTTTTTCTCGTATTCATAAAAGCAAAGACATTGCCTCTCATAGAGCCATAATTTTCCCATATGTAATATAATCCCTTAACGCTATTTCTGAATGAGATGCGCAAACGTTCCTTTACTTCAAATCCTCCCTTTCCTCTTATTTCACTCTTTATTCGCAGTTTCTTGAACTCCTTTATGAAATCCCCGCCGCTTATGTCGTCCCCTTCATGTATTACTAGAAATTTCTTTTTGCCAAAAATGCTCTTGAATATTTTCAGCGCATCCTCATTTTTACAATAGTCTATCTCTATTTCCCTGTAGTATCCAAAATCCTTTACATCAAAGCTAAAGCTCATACAGAATATTTTAAAACGAACCTATTTAAGACTATCTTCTAAAAATGCTTCTGAAGAACGATTTTGCCCTGCTTACCGCCCTTGATACTGTTCTTACGACCGTTCTCTTTAGTGTAGACACAGTTCTTCTTATGGAAGTTGCTCTGCTTGTTGCTACTCTGTATGCACCATAAGCTGCAACTCCTGCAGCTGTTACTTTCGCGGTGAATCTTGCAACCACTCTTTTGACAGGCTGGTGGTCTATTTTTGTAAATACCTTTCCTGAATTAAAATGCCAGAAATTATATCTTCCCCTATGTGGTCTGTTTATTGCAATCACCCTTTTGCCGCCATGGGAAACCCCGAACGGTTCGCTCTTGGTGCTATGTATGTTCCACTTACCTATGTTAACAGAGCCTTTCCTTATTTCAGCTATTTTTTGTGAAATCCTTGCCCTGAAAGAGGTTAATCTCGATTTTAGCGGATTGGTTATCCCTGAGAACACTCTTCCGAATAAGGCTTTGGTTCTTTCCTTGAAGCTATTAAACCTGCTGGACAGCCTTTCTGTCAATTTTGGCTTCTGGCTCTGTTCCTGAGAAATTACCTTGTCAGGCAGTTTCTTTACCTCAGCTTCTGGGTTCTTTAGTTTTGGCTCGTTCCTGTAAGGGCTTATTATAAAGGGATATTTGTTCTTTATCAAAGATTCTGTCGGATTCTCGGGTATTTTGACTGCACCGGGTATTTCATTCGGTGTATTTGGTTTTGGCGCCATGATTCCGCCTGTTGGCATTCTTGGTGGTGGTGTGCGGATACTGAGATAAGCTATGCCTGTTATAGCGGTTATACTTGCTCCGATTGCTGCAATCTCAGCTGCACTCAGCCCCCCTACTATTGCAGCGCCACCAGCAGCTAGAAATACGGCCATAAAGACACAATAAGAATATTGGCTTTAGAATTACTTATTTCTTCAGTTGCTATACGACAATTGCTATCTAAACTTCTTTAGTACACTGTCTGTCTTCTTCAGAAGTTTGACCTGCTCATCAGAAGTACGCTCTTCCGAGCGGTTATTTAAAGAAAAACCGAGCAAACTAATATTATGAAAAAGGGAGAGTTTTACAAGAGTTTAGCTTGGTGCTATGACTTTATAACGACTGGTAAAGGCCATAAAAAGGAAGCTGATTTTATTAAAAGGATGGTTAAGAAATATAAGAAATCAAAGGGCAATGAACTTCTCAATGTTGCTTGCGGTCATGGTTGGCATGACAAATTCTTAAAGAAAACGTTTAAGGTAACCGGATTGGATTATAGTAAGACAATTCTCAAGATA
>JBHIDR010000039.1:0-5659 GCA_046760225.1 Candidatus Aenigmatarchaeota archaeon | reverse complement strand
TGAGGGGAGCCAAACCAATAAATTTCAAGGCACTTTATGACATGGTATCAAAGCTCAGCAGGTTTGTCATAAGGAAGAAGATAAAGGAAATCGACATCAACCCTGTATTCTGTACAGCAGAGGGCTGTTGGGCAGCTGACATAAGAATAATCAAGTAAGCTTTTTTATTCAGCCTGCATATTAATATATCATGTTTGAGGTACGTATACATGGCAGGGGCGGGCAGGGCATAAAGATGTCTTCCAACTTTCTTGCACGCGCATATTTCCTTTCCGGTTTCTATACGCAGAATTTTGCAATGTACGGGGCTGAAAGGAGGGGAGCCCCTGTAGTATCCTTTGTACGAAGCGATAGAAAGATCGTGCTCGAGCGCGGCTATGTTTTTGAGCCAGATACCATAATAATATTCGATGAGACATTGGACTTCAAGAAGATGTTGAAAGGGCTGAAGAGGAACTCGTTTATTCTCCTGAACAGCCCCAATCCAGCATCGTTCTTCAGAAAAAAATTCAGGATAAGAAACAAGGCCTATGCAATAGATGCAACAGAGGTTGCACTTGAGTTAATAGGAAAGCCCATTGCAAATGCAGCACTCATGGGAGCTGCTGTGAAAATTCTCGGTATGGATTTCAAAAAGCTCGAAGAGGCCATAAGAATAGAGCTTACAGAGGCAGGCCACCCCGAGGCCATACCAAAGAATATTGAGGCAGCAAAAAGATGTTATGAGATGGTCGGATGAAGGAGGAAAAGAAACTAAAGTATGAGGATGTAAAGGGTATCCCCTTTGTGGCTGAAGCAGGCAATTCCTCAAAAAAGTATATGGGAGGCTGGAGGGTTTTCAGGCCAAAAATAAATTACAGCAAGTGCATATCATGCAAAATATGCTTTGCTTTCTGTCCTGACTCGGCCATAAAATGGAAAAAGGAAAAGCCCTTTCCAGATGCAAAGAGTGTCGGCAAGCCTGTTTTCGATTTCAACATGTGCAAGGGCTGTGGCCTTTGCTGGGCAAACTGCCCTGTCAAGGCAATTGACAAGATTAGGGACGTGAAAAAGGAATTCAGGAGGAAGTCTTAATTAGCACAATTTGTATTTGAATTCGTCCGACCCTTTATACATCCTACCTTTATTGTCCTGATATACAGTCCTACCTTGAATGAGTTTTATTTTATTTAACTCTAGTAGTTTGTATATCCACCTCCTAGAATGCCTTACACTTCTATTAGAAAATTCAGCAAGGTAACTTACGGTTATAAAACCTCTTCTAGATTGTAAATCCTTACAATTTTTGATAGCAAGCTTTATTGATTTGTTTTTTCTCGCTTTATGAACCTTTATATTTCTCAGATAATCTCCAAGCATTTTCATCTTTTTTTCACTTTTAAAACCTACCAATTCGTAATACCTTCTTAAATTACTTTCTCCTGTTATTAAGAACCTCCATGGAACAGACAGTCTTAAGAACCCGTATACATCAACATGCATCAATAAGTCTCCCTTGTAAACGAACGGAAGACCTGTATCTATTTCCAGGTCTTTTAACATGCTCCTTAAATCATGTAAGAATCTGGGAGCATATTTATGATATTTTCGCGGGTTTTGTATAGCCTTCTTCAATGTATCCCCAGGTAAAAACCCCATGTCTCTTGTTCTGACTATCTCAATAGCATTAGAATGAAACCTCGCTTCATCGTCAAAATACGCACGTATTGCCTGAGATTTTATTATTTTATTACATTTCAATATGTCCAAATCTACACCCAAGTTATGCGTTATTTCTAATCCAGGTATATAGCCACATTTTTCTATAAAAAATCTTGAAACATTCCTAGAAAGATAAACCTTGTCACCAACTATGCAAACATTTGTATTCTTAAATACCTTTTTTGAATCGTTTATAAATTCATTAAGCAAGGCCTTATCCGAATTGTAATAAAATACATATCCACTTTTGCTTATACCCCCGTCGCCTCTTATATGCATCCTAAGTCTTGCAAATTCAACAGGATGTCTTTTATTTTTGATCAATATTCTTTTTGATGTAAACCTTCTTTGCCTCTTCGTTTTTGAAAATCTCTTAAAGAAGTTTTTTTCAAAGTCCTTTCTCCTTTTAGAATGAGATTTAATGTATCTGTAAGTTGGAACAATAAATTCTTCTGGAATATTGTATTTTCTGGTTAAATTTGATAATTTTCGTAAATACATATAATGTCATTTATGGTTTTTTATATTTATAGTTTTCAAGTATTTAGTTATGGCTGCAAAAACGCTCATGGACGGCAACAAGGCAGCAGCATGGGGAGCAAGGCTGGCAAGGGCCCAGGTTGTTCCAAATTTCCCAATCACACCGCAATTAATCTCGAGTTAGGCTCTGATTAGCGGAAACCGAGATAATAGAGGTCCTTGCAAAATGGAAGGCCGAAGGCAAATGGAATGGCGAGTTCGTGCCAGTTGAATCAGAGCACTCTGTGCTATCTGCAGCAATAGCAAGCCAGGCAACAGGTGCAAGGACATTCACTGCTTCTTCCTCCCAGGGACTGATGCTGATGCACGAGATGCACTATGTGGCCAGCGGTATGAGGATGCCGCTTGTGATGGCAAACTGCTCGCGTGGTCTCTCAGCCCCAATAACATTATGGAGCGACCACAATGACATAATGGCCCTGCGCAACTCAGGCTGGATAATGCTGTTTGCCAAGAACAACCAAGAGGTCCTTGACAGCATAATACTCTCCTTCAGGATTGCAGAACACAGCAAGGTTCTTCTTCCAGCGATTGTAAACATGGACGGTTTCATACTCAGCTTCACAAGGGAGCCAACAGAAGTTCCTGAACAAAAGCAGGTCGACCTCTTCCTACCACCCTACAAGCCTGTTACATCGCTTGATGCGAACAGGCCCATATCAATGGGCGTCCCTGTAATGGAAGGCTATATGAAATTCCGTTCACAGGTGCACAAGGCTCACTTAAATGCCCTTCAGCTCATGCCCAAAATCTTCAGTGAATTTAACAAGAGGTTTGGAAGGAAGTATGCTGTTGTGGAAAAATATAAAACACAGGATGCGGACATCGTGTATGTTGCCCTCGGAGCAATGTGCACAACACTTCAGGCTGTTGTGGACTCCCTAAGAAAAAAGAAGGTAAAGGCCGGGCTTCTCCAGCTGAGGTGCCTACGGCCGCTCCCAAAAAAGGAGATTTCACAGGCACTTGGAAACTGCAAAGCAGTTGCAGTCATCAGCAACAGTCTGGCGCCCGGAGCAGGAGGCATTCTTTATCCTGAAATCAAGTCTGTTGTACCTGAAAAAAACGTTTTTGACTTCATTGTCTCGCTTGGCGGGGAACACATAAGCAAAAAGAATCTCGAAGGCATCGGAAAGGCAGCCCTGAAGAAAAAGCCAGGACAGTTTTGGATGCTTTGATTGTTTTTTTCTTTAGAATTTTTTTGCGATACATTTATATATAACTTATGGAAAATATTTCTTAGGGCAAAAAATATTTTTGCTTAAAAGATTTATCATTGGTGAAAAAAATGGCCAAAAAGAAAGCAAAGAAGGGAAAGAAGAAAGCAAAGAAGAAGAAGAAATAGAACCATTTCGCTTTTCATTTGGGGTGCAAGCACCCGCTTGCACGTTTCCTTCTCTTTTTTAACACTTAAGAGTTATTGCTCTCTATTTCTTTCATGCGAAAGATTTCAAGAACATCCGGTGAATCCTTTGCACTCGGCACCCTGCCCAAGGGCTGCAGACCCTGCATAAAAGGAAGGAAGACCGTGGTCTTTGTCACAGGCATATGCAACCTGAACTGCTGGTACTGTTCGATCTCAAAGAAAAGGTGGCAGAAGGATGAGGTATGGGCAAACGAGGCACGAATAAAAAACACCAGGCAACTGATCAGCGAGATAAGAAAGAGCGGTTCAACCGGCGCAGGCATGACAGGGGGCGAGCCGCTGACAAGGCTGGCACGCACAGCAAGGCTGATAAGGATTCTGAAGAAAAGGTTTGGAAAGGATTTTCACCTTCACCTCTATACCAACGGCACAATAGATGGTAAGGCGCTGAAGAAGCTTTATGAGGCAGGACTTGATGAAATCAGGATACATACAAACCAGGAGCTTGTCAAGGAAGCACTCAAGTTCGACTGGGATGTTGGCATGGAGGTGCCTGTGATACCGGGCAGGAAAAAACAGCTGTGCAGACTGGCCGACTGGCTGGATGCAGCAGGTGCAAAGTTCCTTAACCTGAACGAGCTGGAGTTCTCTGAAAGGAATGTCGAGCCAATGAAAAAGCTTGGAATGGTCCTGTCATCAGGCTCACTCACAGCTGTCAGGGGAAGCAGGAACACAGCCCTGTCTGTCCTCAGGTATGCTGCAGGGAATGCGAAAAATCTTAATGTTCATTTCTGCACAGCCAGACTCAAGCTGGACCACCAGCTCAGGAACAGGCTGGCAAACAGGGCAAGGAACATCAAGAAGCCGTTTGAAAAGGTAACCAAGGACGGCTTCCTGCTCAAGGGCGTTGTGCTTGGAACAAAAAAACAAACAGAAAAGGAGATGAAGAGGCTGAAAGTACCAGCAAGAATGTTCTCTTACAATAAACTAAGAAAAAGGATGCAGACATCTGAGGCGATTGCCAGGAGCATAGCCAGGAAAACAAAGTTGAAGGTAGGTGTTGTTGAGGAATACCCCATAGATGATGCATGGGACTTTGAGTTCACGCCCCTGAACTAGTATTCCCTTGCCTCCCAGAAATTTCCTGCTGAAAGCTGCCTCCACTCCTCGTTTACCCATTCCTGTATTTTTCTTATGTCCTTTTCTTTGAGGTGCCTGTACCTTCCCTGAATCTTCAAGTACTCCTTTACTGGCTTTAGCTTCTCCGGCTTGTAGGTCAGCCTGAACTTCCCGTCCTCAATCTCATACAGCGGCCATGCACCGCATTCAACAGCAAGCTTGCCTGCCTCAACTGTCAGTGAGGGGTCAACCTTCCATCCAGGCTGGCACGGACTCAGCAGGTTAATGAATTTCGGTCCCCTTATGCGCTTTGCCTTTTCCAGCTTGTTTATGTAATCAACAGGAAAGCCTACACTTGCTGTTGCAACATATGGTATGCCGTGCGCTGCCACTATCTTGTTTATGGGCTTTCTCCAGAACGGGTTTCCCTTTGGTGTTGTCTCTGTCCATGTGAGCTTTGGTGTTGCTGAATCCATCTGATGTCCTGTGTTCGCAAAGTTCTGGTTGTCATAGCAGATATAGATGAAATCATGACCATGCTCAAGCGCATTGCTCAGGGACTGAAGGCCTATGTCATAGGTTGCGCCGTCACCAATGTACGCAAGCACGGTTGCTTTTTTCTTCAGGGCCTTCAGCGCAGAGCATATGCCAACAGCAGCAGCACCCCCGTTCTCTATTGCAAGATGTATCCATGGCACCTTGAATGGCGTATAAGGATATGTTGGCTGCAGGGTGAAGCAGCCAGCAGAATTAATCACGAAAGTGTTTTTCCCCAGCACTGCCAGTGCGAGCTTCAGGCCTATGCTCGGTCCGCAGCCAGCGCAAAGGCCATGGCCACCTGTCACAAGATGTTCCTCAGGAACCTCCCTTATGCTCTTTATCAGCATAGTAATATTTTGTCTCTGGAATATAAAGAAATCAGAATTGTACTTAAAT
>JBHIDR010000038.1:0-5958 GCA_046760225.1 Candidatus Aenigmatarchaeota archaeon | reverse complement strand
TTCCTCAAGGATAATAGAGCCAATCCAGTCCAGATGCGCAATATTCAGGTTCAGGCCGCTTCCAAGGGACCAGGCAATACTGTTCCTCAACAGGATAGCAATTGGAGAGAAGCTGGATGTTGAGGGAGGTGCCTATGATGCATTGCTCAGGGTTTCTGAAGGTGATATGAGGAGGGCGGTCAATATCTTCCAGGCATCAGCAACAGCAGGAAAAATAACAGAAGCAACTGTCTATGACATGATTGCTGGAGCGCATCCCAGATTAATAAGGGAGATAATCACCAGCGCACTGAGAGGAGATTTCATAGATTCACGAAAAAATCTGGTGAACATGCTCAGGGACGGCATTGCAGGGGAGGACATAGTAAAGGAAATAGGAAGGCAGGTCTATGAGCTTGACATCCCTGAAACGCAGAAAGTAAGGCTCATAGAGAAGATAGGCGAGTTCGAGTACAGGATGTCCAGGGGCGGAAACGCCCAGATACAGCTTGAAGCACTGCTTGCGCAGTTCGCGATTCTGAAGTAAATTTATAAGATATTGTATTTAATCTGGTAATATGAAGGTTATACTTTATATGGCGACAACAGCCAATGGTATGATCGCTGGAGAGGATGATGATACCAGCTTTGCTTCTGATGTGGAGTGGGAAAGTTTCCGCAGTATGATTAACCGGGTGGGCAACATGATTATTGGCAGGAGGACCTATGAAGTCATGAAAGAAGGCGGCGAGTTCTCTGGGCTTGAAAACATTAAAGTGGTGGTTTTGACACGTGATACCTCACTCAAAAGCGACATCCCGAACATTGTTTTTAAAAATCAACCAAAGGAAGTCTTAAAATTTCTTGAAGAACAAGGGTTTAAAGAAGCTCTTGTTGCTGGTGGTGGAAAACTGAATGCCTCGTTCATGAAAGAAGGCCTTGTAGATGAAATCTATCTTGATATCGAGCCAACCATCTTAGGCAAAGGAATCAAGCTTTTCTCTGATGAGGATTTCAAGACGAATCTGGAGCTGATTGAAACCAAAAAACTTTCACCGAGTGAGATACAGTTACATTATAGGGTAAAGAAATAATTCAAAACGGCAGTTCTTTCCACTTGTACTGTCTTGTGAAGATAAAGGTCTGCCAGTCCTTAATTATCTTTGAGAACTTGGTCTTGATTGAATGGGAGATCAGGTCAAAGTTCTCGGGATCCTTTGCCCATGTAGCTATTTTCAGGTCATAGTTGCCTGTGATTTTTTCAACTGAAACTATGTTCTTGTGCTTTATCAGGTATTCAAAGAACTCGTCCCATTCATCTTTTGTATAGTTCCAGGTTGCAATCATTATAACAGCATAGATGTTGTAGCCAAGCTTTTTCTTGTTTATCCTTACAATGAACTTCTCAATAACACCTGTTTTTATCAGCTTATTCAGCCTGTACCTCACTGTTTCATGGGACAGCTTCACCTTCTTTGCGAGCTTCAGAATAGGTATTCTTCCGTTCTCCTCCAGTATCTTGATTATCTCAATATCCTTCTTGTCAATCCTGACTTTTTCAGAATTTTTAGCTATTTTCCTTGCCATATTTACTATATTTAAGATACTTCTATATAAAGTTTACGATATTAAATAATATATGGGGAATAATAACGATATTTCATATAAAATCTTTCCTCCTTATGTAAATTGGGAAATGACCAACAGGTGCAATATGGGCTGCCCGTACTGCTTCTTGGGCGATAATCCAGAAGGTGCTCTGCCAGACCTTGGTACAGGGATTATGAAGGATGGTATCAGAAAGCTTGCTGAAAACGGGGCAAGGATGCTGAACTATGCAGGAGGCGAGCCCCTGCTGAGGAAGGACATGGTGGAACTAATAGAATATGGGCATGGTTTGGGATTGAAGACAATACTTTCAACAAATGGAGTCCTTTTGTCAGAGGAGCTGATAAATGAATTAGATGGGAAACTGGGCTGGATATCTCTTCCAGTGGATGGCTATGACTCAAGGACCCATGACTCAGTAAGAAGGAGGAAAGGACATTTTGAAGAGATTGTCGAGAAGCTGGAGCTTATAGGAAAGACCAGAATAAACCTCAAGATAAACAGCATGCTATGCAAGAAGAACATATCCTATGTCAAGGAAATTGCTGGGCTCTTGGATGAGTTCAATGTAAAGAAATGGAAGCTTTTCCAGTTCTCTGCAAGGGGCAAGGCAAGAAAGATTAAGGAGGAGTATGAGATTTCTGACAAGGAATTCCTTTGCTCAAAGGAGAGGATAGGCTTGCATGACTTTGACATTATTTATTCGACAAATGAGCTGAGGGACAATGCATACTTCTTGATAGGAGCAGATGGAAAAGTGACTGTGCCATCAGGAGAAAAGTACATTCCTATTGGAAATTTGCTAGAAGACCTTACTGCATTTAAAGATTTGGATGTATTAAAAATACAGAAGAACATTGCCAATGCGCGAGTATCTTATGGTTTCAGGTGGTAAGATGGTGACAATCAAGCAGTACAAGGGTGACAAGTATCAGGTTTCTTCCCACAGCAAAAAGGCTGGAGAATCTGGCAAAAGGCATACGCATCCTTCATGGGAAGAAAAGGTAATTTTAAACAAGAAGGCTGAACTCATTATAGGCCACTTTTTACATCTGAAAGAAGATGACGAGCTTTCAATTTATAATGTTCCTGCAGGTAAGTATCATTCCATGAAAGCACTGGAGGACGTCAATTATTTGGTTGTAATGGAACCGCCCACAGGCAACAAAGATGATATAATTGACATATCTGACAAGAAACCGTTTGAGGACACGTGCGGCATGATAACAGACCTCTACAGGTCAGATAACATAAGCATAGCTTATGTTGATGTTATTGCTGATGTTACCAAGGCACACAAGCACGAAAAGATGGAGGAATTTTACTATTTTATCAAGGGCCAGGGGTACATGAGTGTTGGGGATGAAAGGCTCGAGGTAAGGAAAGGAGACCTGTACAGGATACCAATCGGAGAACCGCATTATCTTGAAGGCAGGGGGCTTGGGTTGATAGTGGTCAATTCCCCGCCCTTTGACATAAAAGATGTAATCGCTATTGAATAACTTCTACCTCAATGCCATGCTCCTTTAGCTCTTTAAGTTCATCTTCATCTAGAATCTCGCAGCGCCACTTCCATTTTCTTCTTTGATCCTCTTCATAGAGGTGGTCGTCAAACCTGTCGTCACCTTCACCTAAACCTTCCAGAGGAACCTCGCCATGAGTATCAAATCTTACATCGTCTGCATTGGCTGTGTAGAACCTGACAGAAGGATTCTTTTTCTTCATCTGCTTCAGATCGTATATCAGGTCTCCTATTCTTTCATACTGCTCATAGTCGCCATCTTCTCTGAACCCACTCATTACATACCATGGCATGCCTTGCTCTCCGTCAATATACTCATTGTCTGCAAAAACAAGCATGATGTTGTCAATGCCCACACTTTCAGTTATCTCCTCAATCCTCCTCTCTATTTTATTTGGTACATAGGGTATAGGCTTCCTTATGACCCTGGACATGATAATACATAGAACCTAAATTTTATATCTGTTAATCCTTGAACTGTTCCAGGAATTTCTTTCTCTCCTCTTGCTCTTCCTTCCATTTTTTCATCAGCTCATAGGCTTCCCTCACATTCCTTGCCCTCATGAACTCAAAATCGCAATAATAGCGCGATGAGCCGTATTGTCCTCTTTTCCTGTAATCTTCAATCGGGCATTCCTCCCCGTTATCGCTCCTGCATACCTCATCAAATTGGGGATAAAATGTCCTTAGTTCGTCTGCTGGGTTTAGATCCAGACTTCCCTTGCAGAATATAACTAAATCATCTCTCATCCTGTCTACTTCCTTTTTTCCCATGTCTTATATCTATTACTGAAAGGATATATGCGAGCATAACAAACGGTTTAAAATATGGCATGGCATTGTTTTAATGCCAGGTTCTAAACTTCCAAAAAACTTGTTGTGCTTTTGTAAATATCACAGCAAGGAAATAAACGAGTCTGATGGTAAGTTTGACTGTCATGTCCATCTTCATGAAGCAAGATGCTTTGGGTGCAATTATACCTATACGGACATACGATATGATGAAAAGAGGGAGAATTTCTATATGGCAAAGCCAGGCAATCAATATAATTGTGTTGATTTTGAGCCTCGTAACAGATGGACAGAAAATCTGGTCATCAAAAGCCTAAAGAAGAGGGGAATACTTACTAGTTAGACGGTATCCTTGACAAATATCAGGAGAAGCACAGCTGCAATAGCTGACAGTACCGCTCCATAGTAGAACGGTGCAACAGCAGAGATGTTGTCCCAGAGGAGGCCAGCTATCAGTGATGCAGGAAGAGCAGCCAGCCCCACTGTTGTCTGGTAGCTTCCCAGGGCAGTTGCCCTTATTGCCTTGGGTGCAAGGTCAGCCACAAATGTCTTCTCCATTGTCCTCAGTATGCCATAGTGCACGCCAAAGAGCATGAACAAGAAGAAAATCATAGCAGCTGAATTGGAGAATATGAACCCTGCACATACTAGGGTGTAAAGGCCGAATCCCATGAACGCTACCGGCTTTCTTCCTATCTTGTCTGATAGCTTTCCGGCTGGTATGGCGGACATTGAAGCAAAGAGGCTGAAGAAGAAGAAGACAAGTGGTGTGTAAAGCACGTCCATGAACCTGGTTGCATACACAATCATAAAGGAGATAGAGAACCATGAAAGCGCAAAAATACCGGCTATTGCTATCAGGAACTTCAGGTTCCTTGTAAGTCCTCTGAACTTGAACTTCCTTTTATGGGCACGTTCCTTTTTCCTACCTTCCTTGATGATAATGTATATCAATGTTGCTCCTATTATGCTGGGAACCGCAGCAATCAGGAATATGTTCCTGTAAGTTATGGCAGCTGCAAAGAGAAAAAATGCAATAAGAGGGCCCAGAGTTGCACCGAAACTGTCAGCTGCACGTAATATACCAAATGCACGTCCTCTTCTCCTTTTCTTTACTGCTTCTGCGAGCATTGCGTCCCTTGGCGGATCACGCAATCCTTTGCCTAGCCTGTCAATAACATACAGTGGAAGCAGGGCTGTTGCAAAAGCAGCAAGTGCATAGCCTATTCTCGCAAGTCCGGAGAAAAGATAACCAACCCATATGAACGGTTTTCGCCTTGTCTTATCAGCAAAGTAACCTGAGGGAAACATGCTCATGGAGCCTACTGTCCTACCAAGACCATCCAGAAGCCCAAGAAAGGCCATGGGTGCGCCCAGCACAGCTGTCACAAAAGTCGGCCATAATGGCTTAATCATGTCAGAGCCTATGTCGTTCAGCAGTGCTGCCAGCGAAAAAGTCGCTATCTTCCTGTGATTAGATTTTGGCATGGAAAGAAATATATGGAAGCCTATTAATTAATGTTTTATTCGTATTCGCGCCATGTGTGGTTGCACTTTGTGCAGCGGTAGAATCGTGTGGGCGGCTCGTCACCTGAGCGCGTCTGCTGCATCCACCAGTATGCTTCCATATTGCCGCACTTTGGGCATTCTATGTCTGTCTTTGGTAAAGCTTCAAACCTTGCCTTCCTTTCAACAACAACAATTTTCTTTTCGTGCTTTTCCCCTTCTGTTGTGATTTTAATGCCTTTTTTGTCAACCTTGGTCTTTCTTTTTCCGCATTTCCTGCAAATAAGAATAGCCTTCTTTCCTTTCTTCTTGGGCACCAGCAATCCACCACACTTATCGCAGAATTCCATAATGCTCACTTCCCTAATTTCATGTCCCCACTACTATATAAATGTTTTGTATTTTGTTACGCCAATCCCAGAATTTCGAAGAGGCCTACCTTGACCCAGCCTAGGAACGGGATGCGGAGAATGGACTTGCCATGAATTTCGTCTACAGTTGTTTTCCATGGGTCAGGGTTGACATTGTTGTCTCCCTTGGTTATTATTATA
>JBHIDR010000037.1:0-6299 GCA_046760225.1 Candidatus Aenigmatarchaeota archaeon | reverse complement strand
CAAGAAATACAATGCTTTGGGATACTTCAAAGACATGGATGTGGCTTATGATAATGTATTAAAAATCGTAAAGGAATTTACAGAAGAAAAGATAGAAGTTTCTGACTCTCCCATATCATATGAGAATGATAAATTAACTATAAATGTAATAGATGGAGAGCCTGAACCTGAACCTGAAGAAAAGGCCTTGGAAATTCCCAAAGAAACAGAGAAAACGATAACATACATATCCAATTCTTTATCAGAGACCTCTGAAAAGACATTATCAGAAGAGAAGGCCATGGAAGTTCTTGATAAAATAGAGGAAGAAAGAAGTAGAAGGGAGGAAGATCCCGAAAGCCTAGACATAGAAGAATATATACCAAAACCACCCGAAAAGCCAATACCCAAAGAAAAGATATTGGAAGTTCTTGATAAGGCCGAAGAAACAGGGATACAAGAGGAAGACACTGAAAAATCAGCTATAGTATACTTGCCGGGACCCCCCAAAGAAACAACATCCAAAGAAAAAACATTGGAAATTCTTGAAGAAGTAACTGAAGAAAGGAAAAAGAAAGAGCCCGAGAAGAAAGAAAAGCCCAAAAAAGTAACCCCATCATACGGCAGAACAGATGAGCGAAAGATGTACTGTTTGTTCTGGTCAAGGGAAACTTCGTTTGAGGTAACAGGGGGTGAACGTTGCAGAGGGATGGGGTGTGATGTATATACTATCATGATGGTAGGCCAGAACCGAGGTAGGTACAGACCTGAAGATTTTCCGGTCGTATGCGGACATAGTACACATGATCAGGGCAAGACCTTGTTGGAGGCCAAAAAATACAGGGAAGAGAAAAAGAAAAGAGATTTTATGCTAGACCAAGATTCTATATTCAAATAGCCACTATCCCACAACCCTTCCTTCTTCTGCAGGCTTTTTTGCTGCAAAAGGCAGTGCTATTGGAGGTGGGAGCTGCAGGTCCTCAGAAAGGGCAAGCGACTTTGTGATGCATCTCCTCAATATGGTGTTCAGAACGTCTATATTAAGCTCAGCAGGCAGTTTCTTTTCCTTCTCCCACAGGGTCATGACCTCCTTCTGGTCCCCTGCCACGTAAAATACATCACCTTCTATCTCTATTGTGGCCAGGCTCTTGTCCTCCTTGCTCTTGTAGTCAACATAGAAGACAAAGCCTATGGTCAGGCCCTTTTGCTTCAATGAGGGCAGTTCCTTTTCCTTCACTTCCTTGATTTTTGTCCTGTTGTTTATGTTGACAGGCCCCGTAATTTCTCCTGTCCTGCTCGCGTTGATTAGTCTCAGGTTCATCCCTATTACTGGCATTTTTTCACCTCTCAAAACTTTAATATAATGAGAAGCAATACTATTAATAGTTTTGTTTAGGAGATGATTTGTATGCCAAAAGCAGCAGTATTGCTTTATGAAGGATTTGAGGACATAGAAGGTTTTGCAGCCATAGACATTCTCAAAAGGGCTGGAATAGATGTTGCAGTTGTAGGAGTTGGAGGCAATATACTGAAAACAGGACAGGGCATGAAGGTGCATGCAGACAACAGGTTCGTGGATGTGAACCTTGAGAAATTTGACGCACTGGTGCTGCCTGGCGGGCCAGGACACGAGAACCTGGTAAGGAATGACTCTGTGATAAGGCTCATACAGGACATGAACAAGAAGGGGAAGGTAATAGCAGCCATCTGCGCAGCACCCAAGGCACTGATCAAGGCAGGCGTGCTCAAGGACAAGAGGGCAACCATCTACCCTGGTTATGAGAAGCTACTTGACAGGCCAAGGGACAACCCTGTTGTGGTTGATGGTAACATAATCACTTCACAGGGCCCTGGCACAGCAATCGAGTTCGGACTGAAGATAGTGGAGGTCCTTGTAGGAGCAGCAAAGGCTGCAGAAGTCAGGAAACAGGTAGTGGCTTAGTGATTCAATGATTTCAGAAAGCGAGAGAAAGGTATTAGAAATAGTTAGAGAGAAAGGTCTTGTTAGAAAGGTTGAGCTGGGGCAGAGTATTTCTGTTGCAAATTCCCTCAAGGACAAGGGATACCTGCGGAAGGTCGTGCTCGGCGAGGACGCCTTTGTAATAACAATAAGGGGAAGCATGGTGCTGAATTCCAAGGAATAGCAAACTTCTTAAACATCCAGAATATAAGATTTTCTTATAGCCCCGTGGTCTAGTGGCCAAGAGCCCTTTGGGCTGGTAAGATGGTCGGCTCTGGACAACTTGGGAGAAACCGACAGACCGAGGTTCGAAGCACCGCCTTCGGTGCACGAAGGCGGAAGTGAAACTCCTCGCGGGGCTACCAGTTCTTACCTGGGAAGCTCTTCAGGCATATAGGTTCTGTATGATCCGTTCTTTTTGACCAAGTACATCTCATTGTTGTACCCTACATGACCCTCTCCTTCAAAATCAGCCCCGTATTTTTTGATAAATATTCTAAGAAGCGCTTCTCCCAGTTTGTCATCCTTTGCTTTGCTGGAATTCGTTTCAACTCCCATCTGACCCTCCATTAGTTAGGTTTTTGTATATTTATTATTTTCAAGAGGAGCAGAAAAACCTATAAATCCTTAGAAATCCATATTCTTATGTATGCCCAAAATAGACAATACCTATTTTGGTTCTATTATCATTGACGGCAGGAAGTTCAATACCGACATGATAGTGTGCTGGGATGGTGAAATAAGGGAAAGAGCAAAATCTCATGTGTTTGACAGGAGAGAGCTTGAGGACCTTCTGATGAAGGACCCCGAAGTAGTCATAGTTGGCACTGGCCAGTCTGGCCTCGTCAAGATCGATTCTTCAGCAGAAATAGCAGCAAAAATGGAGGGAATAGATTTCATAGTGGCCAAGAGCCCTCATGCAGTCCAGGAGTTCAACAAGCTGGCGAGAAGGAAGAAAGCAATAGCAGTAATTCATGTTACATGCTAAAATTCTTTAATACCTTCTCACAATCTCTTTTATGCCCAAAGAGAAGATGATATATGTTACCAAGGCATCTGGCGAGAAAGCCGAATTCAATCCAGAGAAAATAAGGAAAACCTGCCTGAAAGCAGGTGCAACAAAGAAGCTTGCAGACGAGGTCACAAAGGAGATAACAAAAAAGGCTTATTCTGGAATAAAGACCAAGAAGATTCTCCAGATGACAATCAGGCTCCTTGAAAAGAAGATGCCGCATGTTGCTGCAAAATATGATTTAAAAGGCGCAATAATGCGTCTCGGACCTGCTGGGTTTGCTTTTGAGAACCTGGTTGCAGAGATACTTTCTGAGTACGGTCACAAAACATTCCCGCATTCTATTCTAGAAGGTGGATGTGTTGAGCATGAAGTGGACATAATAGCTGAGAAAAAGGAAAGGTGTGCAATGATAGAGTGCAAGTACCACAATCTTCCTGGAATCTACACAGGCATAAAGGACGCGCTTTATACTTATGCAAGGTTCCTTGACTTGCAGGAAGGCGCAAAAATGGGCCGTTGCAGGAACTTCACTGATGCATGGCTCATATGCAACACAAAGTTCTCCACAGACGCCATAAGGTATGCTGCATGCAAGCACATGCGTCTCATAGGATGGTCATGGCCAAGAGGAGCAGGGTCCCTGCAAAAGATGCTGGATGCAAAGAAAATGTATCCCATAACAATCCTGAGGAAGCTTGACAAGGACAGCCAGAAAAAGCTCTCAAAGGCAAGGATGATGTTGTGCAAGGACCTTCTGGCAATGGACATTGATGACCTGAGAAAGCTCACAGGAATATCAAAAAGAAAGCTCATTGAGCTCAGGAAGGAAGCCCAGAACATAATCAAGAAATAAATCATCCTATTACTGTTTCTTCCCCGCCTTCGATTGTTCTTATCTTCACAACAGGGTTCTTGAACACTTTTGCAAGCTGAATCATTCTTTCCCTGTCAGGCCCTTTCTTTTTCTCATATTCAGGGTCAAGTGTTCCTTTTTCACTCCTCATCTGTTCAAGCACAAACACCTTTGCATCCTTTACCTCTTCTACCAAGGTTTTCATTTTATCATCATTCACCCCTTCTACAACAGGCATCCTTATTTCATAATCAATATCCGAAGAAGCAAGCAGTTTCATTGTTTCCCTTATTTTTTCTACAAAACCACCTGCCTTTACAAATGAGTAGCCTTCTTCATCAAGAGTGTATTTGACATCCATTGCAACAAAATCAACAAGCCCCCCTTCTATAAGATTTCTTACAACATTTGGCCTGCTGCCATTGGTATCCAGCTTTACATAAAGACCTTTTGTTTTGATTGCTCTGCACAGTTCTTCAAGACCTTCTTCCTGGAGCACCGGTTCCCCACCTGTTATGGTCACAGCTTCTATGAGGCCAATGTTCTCGGAAATCCTTTTCATTATATCCTCTGTTTCCATTTCAGCATATAACCCATTTTCAACAAGCTCATGGTTGTGGCAGAACGGGCACCGGAAGTTGCAGCCATAAAGGAAAACAACTGCAGCAGGCTTTCCCGGATAGTCAACAGTCGATAGCCCTAAAATACCACCTACTCTCAGCAAGCAAACCACCTAAAATACCTTCTTTATTTCTTCCATGAGCTGTTCCTTTTCAGGCACAATGCCTTTGAAAACAGGCCCACCATTTATTACTATTGAAGGCACAGAAGCTACCTGTAGGGTGAGGGCCTCTATTGCATAGTCCTCTCCTGCAAGTGCGCATGGAACATTCTGGGTTGTTATCTGTGACACATTCTGCACTATATGGTATTTCTTGCCTTCCAGTTCAATGTCCTGCTCCTCCTTGAGGTTCTCGCCGTCAATCAGCTTCTCAACAAACTCCTTTCCCTCTGTCCATCCGAGCTCCTTGGCAACCTCCCTGACAACCTCCCTTGCTCTCGGGCATTTCGAGCAACTAGTGCCCGTATATAGCACAAGCTTGAAGTCCATAACAATCACTAGGATATCTGGTACCTTCTTCTGTCCTTGAGCTCAGCAAGCTTCCCCTTGTTCCATCCCTTTATGTTCTGGTAATATCCTGTTATTCTTGACCACCACTGCACATCATCGCTGTTGCACTTTCCGCATATCTTGTGCATCCCCCCCACTGTGAAACCGCAGCTATTGCATACACTAAGGTCCTTGGTATAAGCAAAGTACTGCAGTGCTGTCTTTGTTGCAATGTTCTTTGTGAGCTTCATGAGTGCTTCTGGGTCAGGATATTTCTCACCCAGCCATGCATGGCTCATTGCACCGCCATCTGTGAGCGGGTGGAACGCACCTTCTATCTGTAGCCTGTTCATGAGCGAAACCTCTGCACTAGGCCTGATCTGGAAAGAGTTTGTATAGTATATTGATCCTGTTTTCAGGTCACCCTGCACAATGGCCCTGTCCCTGAACTTCTTGTAATCTATTCTTGCGAGCCTGTACGCGCATGACTCAGCTGGTGTTCTTGCAAGCGCAAAGTTCAGGCCGGTCTCTTCCCTGAGCTGCTCTACTTTTTCCTTCAGATATTTCATCACTTTCAGACCGAACACCCACGCGTCTTTATCTTCATGCATTTCCTTTCCTGTATGAGACTTCACCAGCTCATTCATACCAACAATGCCTATTGTATAGCTCTGTTTGTTCGGCTCAAGGTATCTGTCACCCCTTTCATTCACTTTCTGGCTCAGGAAAGGAAGCATTCCACTCCTCAGGTTCCTTTCCACTATATCCCTCCTGAGAAGCATGATATCCTTCATTTTTGCAATCCTATCGTCTATAAGCGAGAATATTTCCTTTTCATCCTTGGCAAGATAACCTATTTGCGGGAGATTCAGCGTCACAACCTGTAGGCTGCCACCCCTTACAGTGCCATTGTAAATGTCGCTGTCATCTGTTGCATCACCTAACGGCATAAGGAAAGAACAACACTGATAACAGGCGAAGTCCGGCATATAGGGCTGGTTTATTATATAGTAAGGTGTTCCGAACTTTGCAGCAAGCTCTGAGACCCTGATCATTTGTTCATCAAATTTCCCGTTCTTCAGGTCTTCTGGATAGACCTGGACCTCCATTTTTGGGAAATTGAATGGCTTGCCCTGGTAGTCCCCTCCCATGAAGACATCAAGGAACGCATTGAAAAGCGCCCTTACCTCATCCTCAAAATCACCATATGTTACTGAATCTTCCACCTTTCCACCGAGCTGTATTGCAGGCACGTCCTTGAACAGTTTTGGTATATGCATGTCAAGATCTATGCTTGAGAAGACGGTCTGGCCTCCCCTCGCTATATACATCTGGCTCATTTCATAGATGTACATCTGCGCAAGCTGCTTTATTTTTTTGT
>JBHIDR010000036.1:0-6388 GCA_046760225.1 Candidatus Aenigmatarchaeota archaeon | reverse complement strand
GCAAAAACCAGCTCTTCAATTTGACCTGAGGTGTAGTTTTCCCTGTCAAGAAATATCTCCTCTGCCTTCTGGTCATAGTCCGGCAGCTGCGAAGATCCCCCATTTGGCTCCTTTCTCTGGCTCGAGCTCATTGAATTCACTCAGTTGTTCTTTGTATCAGTAAGCATGAGGAAGAAAGGCGGGGTTGCAGGCTCGAGGGGCATGTTTTCTATTTCCATATGGGACACCTGGAATGCCTATATAATATAGGCAGTTTAGGGGGGTATGGGGGCGTCAGGCACCCGCTTTAGGGCGCCCTAGCCCCCTGCCGGCCCAAAAAGAGAATTAGTCAGGCCGGCTCGAATGGTCCAATTACTTGAGTATCACTGGTATTCCCAGCTCATTCTCAGCTGCTCTAGCTGCTTCCTGCAGTTCCATTGGTCCAAGCAGGTAGGGTGACTTCACACCTGTGATGATTGCTATCACCTGTACTTTTCCTGCATATTCTGGCATGACTCTTGCTCCCCAGATTACCTGTGCTTCTGGTGACAGTCTCTTGGAAATGAGTTCTCCTGCTTCGTTTATTTCTGCCAGTGTGCAGTCAGGTCCGCATATCACATGTATGAGTGCTCCGAGTGCGCCTGCATAGTCTACTTCAAGAAGCGGGTGGTTAATTGCCTTGAGCACTGCGTCCTTTATTCTTGTCTGGCTGTCAGACTCACCAACACAGATTGCTGAGACTCCTCCGCACTTCATTATTGACTTAACATCTGCAAAGTCAAGGTTCACCAGGCTGGGCACAGTTATTGTCTCTGTTATTCCCTTTATCATCATTGAGATGAGCTCGTCTGCAAGTGCAAATGCCTGTGCCAGAGGCATGTTGCCTGCATATTCGAGCAGTTTCTGGTTCTCAATAACAACAACCGTATCCGTCACTTGCCGAAGTGCTCCGAGTCCGTCTTCTGCCTTGTTTATCCTTGTTCCTTCCATTTTGAATGGCATTGTTACAGCTCCAATAACAATTGATCCCATTGATTTTGCCAGTTCAGAGACAACTGGAAGGGCGCCTGTCCCAGTACCTCCTCCAAGTCCTCCTGTAACAAAAACAAGGTCAACTCCGTCAAGGATCTGCTTTATCTCCTGCCTGTTCTCTTCTGCTGCTTTCTTGCCAACCTGCGGGTATCCTCCAGCTCCCAGTCCTCTTGTTGTGTCCTTGCCAATGAGCAGCTTTCTGTGGGATTTTGTGATGCTAAGGTGCTTTGCATCAGTGTTGAGAGCAATTATCTCTGCTCCTGTTGCACCCATCTCTGTGAGTCTGGTAACTGTGTTGCATCCTGCTCCTCCGCAACCCAGTACCATTATCTTGGCTCTGTGCAACTGGATGTCGAATTCCTCTGATGCTTTCTGTTCCCAGTCTACTTTTTCTGCTTGTTCAATCCTTCCCTGTGTGCCAGGGCTTGCTGCTTGTTGCTTACCGCTTCCAAATGCTCTGTCAAAAGCGGACTGTACAATTGATTCCATGTTATAACCTCCACTTTTTAAAAATCAGTGTGTGCTTGTGCACACTTGTTTTAGTCAAAATATACTTCCTATGAGCGAAATGCTTTTATACCAAGCAGCATGATATTTTAATTAGAAGAAGTTTGTCTGCCCAACAAACTTGGACGATATAAATCACACTGCAGAAACAATATGTACAAACGCTCAAATTTGTATATTCACTCAGTCTTAGGTATCTTCACGTTAACTTTTGCCCGAAAGTAACGTGAACAAGTAATAATCTTTTGTCGAACCCTATATAAATCCTTATGTGTAGCAGAAAATATATTTTTCCTTATAATTTTACAGATTTTCTGCAATTATGGTGTAAAATAACCTTGCTGTTTCCCTTTCTGAGAGGTCTGTTGTGTCTATTGTCCTCTTTGGACCATGAAATTCATTAAAGAACTTCCTGTAATATGTTTCTGTTCGAGAAAGAAGCTTGTTATTTCTGTAAAGCTTTGCATGCTCAGGGTTTTTTAAGGTGTTTTTCAAGCGTTTGTACCTTTCCTCAGCACTGACTGTAAAATATACCAGCAGGTCAGGTTCTTTGTAAAATGGCATGAACATGCTTGCATAGAGCTTGTTGATTGGCTTTTCTATACAAGAGTCATAGGAAAGAACAGAAATATAGTACCTGTCCTGCAGAACAATTCTTCCTTTTCTCAGCTCAGGCTTAACAACCATTTTTGTGTTGTATGCAAGCTCTGCGAGTAAGGTGAATGTCGATGTATGCAATGAGCTTATCTTGCCAAACAATGTATTGCTCCTGAGTCCTTTGCTGTAAACAGCATCCTCTAGTTCATCCAGCACATTTCTTATTGCTGTTGTCTTGCCTGAGGCATCCATTCCTTCAACAACAACAAAGAACCCTTTAGCCAAGGAGCTCACCCACTGAGTATTTCCTCAAAGGGCAAACAAACCTGTAGTTTTTGTACTTGTTAATGTCAAATGAAGCTGAGTAGTCCACGCAGCTGCTGTATTTCTTGAAAAGAGGCTCCATTGAGTCCTTCCAATAGGATCTCCATATGCCCTCATTGTTCCAGAGTTGCTTTATTGAGCATGTTCTGAGATTGCCGAACTCCTTGGAATAATGCGACATTATTGCGCAGGGATAGGTGCTTCCATCAGGAAGTATCTGGAAATGGTATGGCTTTGACTCAGCAATGCAGCATGTTTGCAGTTCTGAATCCTCCTCTATTATTGGGACCTCTACTGAGAGCTTTATTTTCTTGTCTGCAAGCTTGTTTCTTATGTAATTCAGCCATGATAATGGCTCTGCTGAGAGCTCCTTGCTTGATTCTCCCCTCCCAACTGGTGTGAAATAGTAGATTCCATGCTCTTTTGCACCAAGTTCTTCAGCTAGATTAGAGATATTGGCCATGTCATGCATATTAGAGCTGAATACCACTGTATTGACCTTTGTATAGAAGCCTGAATCAGAGATATTCCTTGTAATTTCAAGCAGTTTCCTGTAAGTATCCTTGTCAACTCTCCTTATTCTGGCATGAGTTGCATAATCAGAACCATCAATGCTAACTGCGATCTGGTCCAGCCCAATTTCCCTTAGTTCTGCTATTGATTTTTCGTCAATAAGCGAAGCATTTGTAATAAGCTCTACTTTATAGTCCATTTTCTTGGCTGTCTTTATTATTTCCTTGTAGTCTTGCCTTATTGTTGGCTCTCCTCCTGTGACATCTATTCTCTGGCCACCTAGTTCTTTGGTTTCCCTGAGTATTTTTTCTAGTTCTTCCAGGGAAAGCTCATCTATTTCCTTGATTCCTGAATTGAATGCACAGTGCGTGCACCTGAAATTGCACCTGTTTGTTATGTTCAGGTCAAGCTTGGGCAGTTTTCCTGGCATTTGACCTCCTCCTTATTGGCACATATGCTGTGCAGAGATACTTCTCATGCACATTCCATTCATCATTTTTCCAGCACAATGGATCAGGCTTGTTGAAAGTGCCATGTACAAGATAGGCATTGCCTGCACAGCCTCCTCTGCAGGTCTGCCAGTGCTTGCAGCCTGAGCACTTGGTCTTGCTCAGGTCCCTGTTCCTTATCTGCCTGAAAACAGGCGAGTCAAGTATCTCCTGTATTGAGTTCTCGAGTATATTGCCTCCGCTGACCTTGAGGAAAACACATGGAGTGACATCTCCATTGGCCTGTATCCTGAAGCTTGTGCTGCCGCAAGGGCATTTTGCTGCAGGTGTGCTGAATATGGCGAACAATGGGTCAGGCACTGTCATGTTCTTCACATGCTTGTTCAGGAAGCTGTATGATTTCCTAAGGTCATCTGGTGTCAGGGTGAGCTTGTCCGTATTGTTCCTTCCTGTTGGCCTGTACCTGTTCAGGCGCCAGTAGTCAACACCAATTGATTTGGCAAGATCATACATCTTCTGCATCTCTTTCTTGCTGCAGTTCATGCTGGTGATGCAGGTAACTATCTCTGTGTCCATGCCCTTCTTGACAAAGAACCTTGTTGCTTTAACAGCCTTCTTATAGGTTCCTGGCACGCCCCTGAAAGCATCATGATTTTTCTCATCTGCAAAATCTATTGAAACACCTACATCATGGAACAGATGGAGGTGGTTTTTTACCAGCTTGAGTGTTGTTCCGTTGGTTGTCAATGATATCTTTATGCCTGCTTTGTGGAGCATCCCGCATATTTCAATGAAATCAGGCCTTAATGGACATTCTCCGCCGCCAAAGTTAACAGCATCAATACCAAAATCAATGAGCTTCTGGGCGATTTTCTTGGCCTGTTCAGTCGACATCTCATCACAGTGCGCTTTTCCAGAAGCATTATAGCAGTGGATGCACCTCAGGTTGCACTTATTTGTGAAAGACCAGCCTGCCACAAACATACAATCACCACAATTATAATTAGTGAACAGCAACCTTTATATGTTGTCGACAACTAATAGTTGTTGATGAATATAACAGACATGCTAAAAGAAATCGGGCTGAACAGCTATGAGGCAAGGTGCTATCTAGCACTGTGGAGATACGGGACCCAAAGTGCAAGGGAATGTGCATCACGTGCCAAGGTACCCAAGACAAAGGTACATGAAGTGCTGCGGAGCTTGGAAGAAAAGGGGCTGATAATGGTGCAGGAGGAAAAACCAAAGAGGTTCCGTGCACTGCCTCTGAAAAAGGGCCTGATATCCTTCATAAGTTCAAAGGAGACAAAGCTAGAGGAGATAAAGAAAGAGCTGAACAGGTCATTGAGCAAGATATCAAGGGTAAAGCCAAAAGAGCCTGAGGAAAAGATAATAACTGTATTCGGAAAACCTATGAAATTGCAGCTTGCACTTGAATTTACGAGGAGTGCAATCAAGGAGCTGCTCATAATAAGCGGTGCAACAAAAATAAGAACAAGCCTTTTGCTCGAGACCAAGAAAGCATCAAAGCGAGGAGTGAATGTCAAGTATATTGCAACAAAAGAAGACCCTGAGTTCTTCAGAAATCTCAAAACATTCGGCTACAAGGTCAGGTTCAAGGAAACAGATTTCCTTTTCTTTGCTGTAAGGGACAGGAAACAGTCAATGCTGGTTGTCAAGAACCCAAAGGACCCTGAAGAAACAATAAGCATACTCATAAGTGATGAGAACCTGTCAAGAATGCATGCTGCTTTCTTTGATTCACTATGGAAGCAGGCGAAGACACTATAGGAAAAACTTTTTCCACCTTAGGAGACGCCTTCTTCCGGACTCCTCATCCAGCATGTGTTCGTCAATTGACCTTCTCACTGGCATAATCAAGCACCATCCTCCTTTACAAGAACGACAACATGACGATCATCTCTTTCTTCTGGGCCATTTGTATATACGTTAAATTTTCCAGTAAACCCCGTGACTATAATAGTTTCGTCTTTTTCTTCAGGTGATATATTAGATATCCAGCCTATATTGAAGAAATTAGTCCAACGTTTCTTGAAAAGATTTGCCTTTATCAGGATATTAAGAACATCACCTTCGTAGATTTTAGATTTAACTGACTTACCATCATAATCTAGTTCTTTTTTCCGTACGCATCAAAAATTCTTAGAGAGGGGTCAGGCAGTATCCTGCCTTCCTCGCTGTATAACCTGTTATACAGAGCTAAATGATGGCCCTTTGGTAAAATTACTTCCCTATTAGGAATATTAAAGAATAGCATTTTCCTGAATAGTTTCTTCTTTGCTCCTTTGTATAGCAAATCATAGGTTCCTTGTACAGAAGGTAACTTGTATTTGATACCTACTTCATCTGATACCAGATGCGCTAGCAACAACGTCTGTTTATGTTTGAGGCTGACAACATATCTGTTCTCTTTATCAAACATATAATATTCTGTAAGGTCATCATTACCCCTCAATAATACGACTTCTTCTTTGCCAGTTGGCATTTCTATTACAAATTCGTCAGGTGTGAGGTCTTCAAACCTGCCTTTGATTGTCTTGTTATAAGTCATAATCATGCACCCCCCTTAACTCACACCCTCTCTACTGCAGTTATGCAGAAATTGACCCTCCTAGATGTCTCATCTGCCACTATGCGGAAGCATTTGCCCTTGCGGTATGTCTCAGACTTCAAGGATAGCTTGTTGTCGATGAACAAGGGAGCATCCAACAGCTTGACACTGTGCCAGAACCTGCTCTTGATAACACCTGCTTTCTTGAGCTCTTTCATGAACTTCTTCTCATTTCTCTTGGAAGTCTTGTAGCTTGGTTCTTCGACGAATTCCATTGCGATGTAACCACCATAAGCCAAGCTATTAATGGGGTCTGCGGGGTAAACATATTCCAGGCCACTTGGGCTGTCCTTCACTTCCGGGTTCTTGCTCAGTATATTGAACCTGATTCCCGTAGTACCTCCAGCAGAACCCC
>JBHIDR010000035.1:0-6706 GCA_046760225.1 Candidatus Aenigmatarchaeota archaeon | reverse complement strand
GCAAGGGCCCTTAGGGATGCTGCTCCTATGCCCTTGAGACCCACTAGCTCCTCATAATTCTGTGGCTGTATTTCAGCGATTTTCCTCAGATTCCTCAGTGTTACAGGTCCCACAGGGGTCTTGTGCATCCTTGGTAAAGTTAATGCAGCCTTCTCTATCTTGACAGGGCTCTCCTTTGCCAGCTCAATGCTGTATTGCCTTATTTCCTTGTTGAGCTCTGCTGTCAGGTCAAGCGTATTCTTGTTCTTGTGCTCGCATGCTATGCCGCTGTGCGGCTCTTCAACAAAGCTTTTCACTCCCTGGCTCAGCCAATGGTATCTTCTTGCATAGGAATCCCCTATTCCTTGCTGCACAACAGCCCATTCACCTGATTCTGCAAGGAAGAAGCAGTGATGGTAGAGGGAATAACTGTCCTGAACGCACGCACTGTCCACCTTTGCAGCCATTTTGCTTGCATGCACAAGCAGGGCATCATCCAGTCCATATATCTTGGCAGCTTTTGCTATTTCCTGGGGCGCTTTCCTTGAGATTCTTCCTTTTCCGCCTGCAATGCTTATTCCCAGTTCCTTTGGAAGCCCGATTTTCAGTGCTCCGCAGGCAGTTGTAGTGGTGCCCGAGCTGTGGTAATCGAAGCCGATTACACATGCAAATGATTGAAACCAGAAGGGATCTGCTAGTCTCTTCAATAGCTCCTCTGGACCATACTCTAGGACTATGGCTTCAGATATTGCACCACTCAGCTTTACCATTCTTTCAAACAGCCAGCGCGGCGCATGGCCATAGTGTAGAGGAAGGTTGGCAGTGCCTGTTCTTCGCATGCATAGAATTGGTGCTAAAGATTTATCAGAATTTGTATCCAAAGCGCCTCAGGTCAATTTTACCTTTCTTTATTTCCACGCCTTCTTTCTTGAGCAGCTCCTTTTTCCTTTTCACATTCTGCCTGCCTTTCCAAGTATAGCCGCCTAGGCTGCCGTCTGACTTCACAACCCTGTGGCATGGAATCCTTATGGGCTCAGGATTGTTTTTCAGCATCTGTGCAACAGCTCTTGGGCCTGTCCCCAGTTTCTTTGCCAGAATGCCATAGGTTGTTACTTTACCCCTTGGTATTTTCTTCAGAAGCCTAAGAAGTCTGGGTTCCATTACTTCTATCACAAGTGGCCCTCTGTACCCGCACTTCCTGCACTCCCATATGAGCCCGAGCCATGGCTTGTACACAAGGAACTTGCTCTTCCTGCAGTTCGGGCACTGCCTCATCTCATCGCATCCGCTATGCTTTTTAACTTCTTAAGGTCGCACCAGAAGACCCTTTCCTTTGCAAGCTCCTCTGGCAGCCTTTCTATAGCCTTTTTGCTGTACTTGCTTGCCTTGAGTGCTGCTGCAACTGTCTTTTTCTTGTGCCTGAACAGCTGGGTCACAACATGCCAGAAGAAATCATCTGCCACAAAAGGCGGTTTTTTGGGTGTCAGCCTGATTATCACTGAATCAACCTTTGGCCTTGGCCTGAACTTCTCCTTTGGCACAAATTCAAGTACCTCAGCATCACAATGGTAGTTCACTGCTACTGTGAGCCTGGAATATCGCCTTTCTCCTGGCTCTGCAACAAACCTCTCCCCAAACTCCTTCTGGTACATGAGCACAGCTGCCTTCCACTTGTGCCTGAAGAGCTTGAATGTCACAGGGCTTGATATCTGATAGGGCAGATTAGAGACAATCTTGTCAAATTCCGGCCATTCAATCTTCAGTGCATCAGCCCTTATCACAGCTACATCAGGAAAGTTGTCAGCAATTACTCGGGCAAGCACAGAGTCCTTCTCTATTGCTATTACTTTCTTTGCTTTTTTCACCAGCTGTTCAGTAAGCATGCCCTTTCCTGGCCCTATCTCCAGGACAGTGTCCCTGCTGCCCACATCCGCATACTCTACTATCTTCCTTGCTGTTCCAATATCCTGCAGAAAGTGCTGTCCTAGTTTTGCTGGCATGCAAAAACCTAGTATCTCCTTACAGGCCCTGCAACAAAGAGCCTGTACCTTATATTTTCATCCTGCAGCTCTTCCATTACCCTCTTGACTATTGAGCCCATTGGGTCAGGAAGAAGCTTTACTCTCTTCTTCAGGTCCTCAAAGCTCTTGAACTTGCCCTTCTTTCTCTCCCTTATTATGTCCCACATGTGCTTCTTGCCTATTCCCGGAAGCAGCTCGAGCTGGTGCAATCTGGTGCTTATTGGCTGCGCTGTATTGAAGAAATTGGCAAAATGTTCCTCCCTTTCCTTAACAAGCTTTTCAACAACAAAGGGAAGCTCGCTTCTTGCAAATGATGTGAGGTCCTTCATCATTATCCTCCTCTTAATGTGATCGACCTTTTCCCTCTTTGATTCTCCTATGTACACCTTGTCGCCGTGCTTGAGCGTGACATCTTTCCTGGTCACGACCTCAAGCAAAGAGAAATACTTAGTACCTATGACCTGTGCTATTGGCTCTGCCCTTCTTCCATCAGCCCTGCCCCTAGGCAAGAAATCTAAAACTATGACGTCATCATCCCTCAGAACCATGTTAACCACCTATGAATATTTCTTGACTGTTTCAAGAATTTTGTTTATTTCTTCCTCCTTCAGGCTGAATTTTTCCCTGGCGAATATGAGCCTGAGCTCGTCAGCGTTCTTTGGCATCAGGTTGGCTATCTGCACAAGGGTTTCAGGCGACATTCTTAGAACTGAAGATATTTCCTCCAGGAATTTCTTTGCCTTCTCGGGTTTTAGTTTGGTGAATTTGTTTAGGTGCTCCACTGCAAGCTTCTGCTCATAGCCAAGCTCACCAGCCTTCTCACGGCTAGCCAAGATCTTCTTTGCTTCTGCCATTGATATGGGCTTTGTTTCCAGCACCTTCATTTCTGTCACCTAAATTTAATTGAATTCTAACCTTTTTAAAGATAGAAGGTTACCTCCTGAGGTGCTTTTTCCTTACGGTCCTTCCCCTCTGGACGATTTTGTGGAACCTTGCGCAGCTGGGGCATACATACATCTTCTGCCTGCTCATGTGTATCTGGCTCCTGTCAACCTGCTGGAGAATCGCGGGGTCAGTAATCCTGAATCCCCTGAACTTTATAAAGGTCTTGTAGCGCGGCACCTTCTTCCCGCAGTAGCCGCACGCTACAGTGCCTTCTCTGCCCCTCCTCTTTGTATGCTGGTATTTCCTTGTATAAGGAGCCTTTGATACTGGCATTACATCACCTTCCTATAGATGAACCTAATAGGATAAAAAGTTTTCTGACCATATATAGTACACTTTATTTGAGGAGATATGATGCCAGATCCGAGCATATATCTATCCAAGGTTTGGGCAGCTGTCTTTGCGTATGCTGTGGACAACAAGCCCTTTTATGAGTCATTAAAGGAGTTTGGAATAACAGAAGAGGAGTTCAAGAAAAGTACAGTTGCACCCCAGAGTTCAGAAGGCGCTGCCGAATACTTCAATGAAATAATGGAAAAGGACCTCAAGGCAGTTGAAAGGGAAGACGGAGAAGACCTGTACGTTGTTAAAAAGGCCTACTGCTTTTCCTCTGACTTTGAAGATACAGCCAAGGCCATAGAGGACGGGGACAAGGAGAAGTTCAAGATGATAAAGGTAATAGCCTCAGACCGCAATGCAATCGCCTACAAGGGAAAGAATCAGGGAATAGAGGTATACATGGTTACAGCAAAGTCGAACGGCGAGGCCCTGAGAAAGACCACTGACATGAGACCGCAGCTCTGGTTCGAGACAAACTACCTCAATGAGGATGATGCAAGGAAATTTGACTCCTTGCTCTATCATGCTCTGTGTGATCATACGCCACGTTCTTTTGAAAGAATATTCGAGTTCATTGCAAACTGATTATCCCTTCACAACACCCACAGGCACAAGCCTTGAGACGCGCTTTGCGATGCCTGTCTCGTCACTCACTCTTGCTACCTCATCTATGTCCTTGTATGCACCAGGAGCCTCTTCTGCAATCCCCTTCCAGCTTGCGCTGCGCACAAAGATGTTCCTTGCCTCAAGCTCTTTCTTGACCCTTTCCCCTCTCCACTGCCTGAGCGCAGCATGCCTGCTCATCTCCCTTCCTGCACCATGTGCAGTTGAGAAGAACGTAACCTTCCCTTCGTCTACTCCATGAAGCACATAGGAAGCTGTTCCCATGCTTCCAGGAATAAACACAGGCTGGCCAACTGAACGGTATTCAGAAGGTATTTCAGGATGTCCTGGAGGGAATGCCCTTGTTCCCCCTTTCCTGTGCATGTACACCTTTGCTTTCTTTCCATTGACTTCATGCTCCTCTATCTTGCAGATGTTGTGGGCAACATCATAGATGATGTTCATTTCCATGTCCTCTGCACTCTTCTTGAATATCCTTTCAAAGCTTTGCCTTGCCCAGTGCACTATCATCTGCCTGTTGGTCCAGGCAAAATTAGCAGCGCATCCCATTGCAAGCAGATAGTCCTTTGCCATCTGTGTCCCGGCAGGAGCATATACAAGCTCACGATCAGGCAGCTTTGCGATAATGTCAGCAAACTTTCTTTCCATTTCCCTCAGGTAATCGCTGCATACCTGGTGCCCAAACCCCCTTGAGCCTGTGTGTATAAGCACAACTATTTGATCAGTATCATGGATGCCGAATGCCTTTGCAACTTCAGGACTGAATATCTTGTCAACCTTTTCCACTTCAATGAAATGGTTACCTGAACCCAGGCTACCGAGCTGTGGCTTGCCCCTGTCCTTTGCCCTGCTGCTCACAAGCGAAGCATCAGCATCAATCCTGCCGTTCGATTCAAGGTGCTCAAGGTCCTTTTTCCATCCATAGCCTTCTTCAACAGCCCAGGCAGCTCCTTTTTCCAGGACAGTGTTCAGGACATCAGTTGATACCTTTATTTTTCCCTTGGAGCCCAAGCCCGAGGGAATGTTCCTGAACAACGCCTCCAACAGCTCCTTTATTTTCGGCATTACATCCTTAATCGTGAGATTAGTGGTAACAAGCCGCACGCCACAATTGATATCATTTTAGGGACTAAAAGCTAACACTATTTAGTCAATCCTATTCCGCCAGGGCTTATTCCGCCTTCCTTGAAATCAAGTGCAGCCACCCCGCCGATTGGGAACCCATTTAAGGTTCTGCAAAAATCATTTACAGAATATCCCTCGTGCCCATCCGGCAGAACAATGGCATGCTTATAAATCCCTGGCAGTGTTGCAACGCCAGCTCCTTGTGTGAGCGTCCTGTCACGCTTCATCTTCTCGAGCATGGGCTCACTGGCAAAGACCCTTACAGGAACGCGCATATTTGGAATCGTTCCTATGGGTATCTCCCAGCGCAGCTCATCTATTTTTTTGAGACTTATTTCAGGCATTATATCACCTTTCTATCCTTGTTTACGTATTTATATATCAATTTTTGGTATGGCATACCAAAGATTTTTATAGTTCTCAGGACCCATCTGTTTGTATGGAGATAAGGATAAAATACAAACTCAGGCCAGAGGAACTGGTTAAGAAAATAGCCATTTTGAAAAGGAAAAAGAAGCAGGATACAGAAGAATGGTTCAGGCTGAACAGGGCATACAGAGAATATGAAGAATCAGGAGAGCTCTTCCTGTCTGAGGAAGAGATTTTCAAGGTTCAGATAAGCGAACTGAGGAAACTGCTAACACCAGAGCGCCTAATCCTTTTGGAGACAATAAAATACAGCAGTTTCGATTCAATAACAGGACTTGCAAGGGCAGTCAAGAGGGACATAAAGAATGTATACGAGGACCTGAAGATATTTGAAAGATTCGGTCTCATTAAGGTCGAGGGTCCCAGAAAGGGCAAGAAAATAATTGTTCTTGTTGAAAAGATTTCAGTAGATATCTAGATGTCAACCAGCACCCTTACATATTTCTTTCCTTCCTTCTCACCGATTTCCATTTCATGGTATGTAACAGCCTTGACATGGCTCTTGTCCTCGTGCTTCTCCGGGTTGAATTCCTCTCCCCATGCCTTTGCTTCGAGCCTGTATCCCCTGTCAGTCTTATCTATCCTCTTGACCTCAAACTTTGAGAAAACAAGGTTCTTTGCATCCTTGAGTATCAGGAACTTCTCAAGAAAGTCGTACAGCAGCGCCTTCATGTCCCTGGCTTCTGCTTCTATCTTCTCCTCTTGTTTTGCCTCCACCCTGGATGTATCAGTCATGACCTCCTGCATTGCAAGTGCTGCCGAGGCGAAAGCCTCCTCATAGCTCTTGCCATATCCTTCAAAGATGGTGTCAGCTGTGTGCTCGAAAAACTTATACTCCATGCCTTAGAAATAGTTTCCAGCCCTTATAAATTCTTCTTGATTTTCTTGAGGTCTTCATATACGCTTAAAGGAACATTTGCGCATCCTACGTCAAGGGGCTTGACAGAACCGGGTCCATGCGAATCACTGCCTCCCGTGGCAACCAAATCATATTTCCTTGACATTTCCAAATAGTGCTGCTCTGTTTCTTCGCCATGCTCAGGGTAATAAACTTCAATTCCAATCATGCCTTTCTTGACGAAATAGGGTATTAGCTCCTGGTCATTCAGCTTGATTGGATGGGCCATAACAGGTATGCCGCCAGAGTTAAGTATTGTTTCGATTGCTTCCAATGTTCCTATCTTTTCCCTTTTAACAAAGGCCTTCCCCCGTTTTTCGTCGAGATATTCATCCCATGCACGGTT
>JBHIDR010000034.1:0-6808 GCA_046760225.1 Candidatus Aenigmatarchaeota archaeon | reverse complement strand
TTAAATCCTTTTTCTGTCTATAGGATGTCATGCGCACAAGCGAAAAGCTGCAGGAGCTTGGGAAGGAGTTCAGGGCAATACCTTATGCCAGGGCTGCAATAGCCTATGGCTCCTTTGCAAGAAGCGATATTTATTCTGAGAGGTCTGATATAGACATCTCTGTTTTCCTGGAAGGAAACTACATAACCCAGGCAGAAACCCACCTTGCCCTTTCCAAGCTTAATCCAAAATATGATATTTCCCCGCACTCTGTTGCTGAGACAACCGGCGTGATAACAAATATCCATGATCCGGATTTCTATGAGCATGTCATAAACAACTACATCACGATTTTTGATGACTGCGCTGCCATGGCTAATCTTAAGTCATGTGAAGGTATCAGGAATAACGCAGAACAAAAGCTGGGCATGAGGCATGACTCCATCTCGAAGATGTCATTCTACTTGTTAAGGGCAAGGAGAAGATGCTACAGGCTCTGCAAATGGATCCCGCAATATGGACTGATAGAGCCCGTGATTAGTGATATCTTTGCTTTCAAGTCTGGTATCACTGGTTTTATGCGAAGCGCCCTGAAAGCAGAGGGCATAAAGCTTGGTAAGGATGATTATAAGGAGGTTGTGATATCCAGGTTCTGCAAGCAGTTCCCGAAGTTTCACGGCTATGACGTTCAGTTTGACATGCGCGACCCCTCTTACGAAGGCTTCAGCCCTGCAAACGCCTTTATCTCCTCACACTTGCTGGATGGCAGTGCATGGCACGACCTTGAAGAATTAGACCACAGAGATATCATAAAGCTGGTTAATGGGGCAAGAAGGCTGCTAGAGTTTGAAGCAGGATGTGTAAATGAGAGCCTGCTGGAGAGGCTGGAAGATTAGAATTTCCTTTTCGGGTGCCATACCATTTCATGCAGCGAGAACTGTTCGTCCTCGAATACTATGTTGTTTCCGCAGTCAGCACAGGCAACTTCCTCTTCTTCGAACTCACCTTGGTAGTCCAGTTCCGGTAAGGGAGCCTTTTCTGAATTTTTTCTTAAAGCAACATTAAGCATGCATGAATATTGTAATCAAAACTATTTATCCCTAACATTTGCCAGTTTTTGTTTTCAGGCAGTAACAATCATCCTTTATAATAGGATTATCACATATTCTTTTCATGAAAAAGCGCAGGTCGTTCCGCAATATAATTTCTGAACGAGAAGCAGAGCTCCCGGAAGCTGAGATGGGGAAGCTGCTCAAGATACTTGTTGAAAGAAAGGACATAATATCCCTTGGCCCGGGCGAACCAGACTTCACCCCGCCAAAGCATGTTATTGCAGCAACCAAGGCCGCCTTGCAGAAAGGAGAGACGCACTACAGCCCTATTGAGGGCAGGAAGGAACTTCATGAAGCAATCATCAAGAAACTGAAAAAAGAGAACAGAATAACTGCCACAAGGGAAAACCTGATTGTCACCAATGGCTCAACAGAAGGCATAATGCTGTCGCTGATGGCAACAGTTGACCCAGGCGAGCACGTGCTAGTTCCTGACCCTGGATTCATATGCTATATCCCGATGGTAGAAATTCTGAACGGTTATCCAATATCAATCCCGCTTCAAGCAGAGGAGGGATTCCAGATCTATCCTGAAAGGATAAGGGGACTCATCAAGGAGCCCAAAAAACTAAGGGCAATGATCATAAACTCTCCTTCCAATCCAACAGGAACAGTCTACAGCAAAAGAATTCTTGAAGGCATAGCAGAAGTAGCAGTTGACAATGATATCCTGGTAATAACTGATGAGGCCTATGAAAAGTTTGTGTATGGAGGATCAAGGCATTACTCAATTGCCAGCCTGAATGGCATGGAGGACTATGTTCTTTCCCTTTTTTCCTTTTCAAAAACACATGGCATGGCAGGCTTCAGAATAGGTTATGCTGTTGGCCCTGAAAAGATAATCCAGGCGATGCGCAAGCTGCACATCTATACAACCCTGACAGCATCAACAGCAAACCAGCTTGCAGCAGCTGCAGCCCTCGGGGGCTCCCAGGCGCACATTGCAAAGCACGTCAGGGAGTACAACAGGAGGAGGAAGTACATGTGCAAGAGGCTCTCAGAAATGGATGGCTTCTACCTTGTAGAGCCAAAGGGCGCTTTCTATGCGTTCCCAAAAATTAATTTCAAGATGTCTTCTGCAGAGTTCTCAAGGTTCCTCATAAACAGGGCAAAGGTTGCAACGGTTCCTGGAGATGAGTTCGGAAGGTTCGGCAAGGGGTTCATAAGGCTGAGCTATGCAACAGAGCTCAAGCTCATAGAGCAGGCAATGCACAGGATAGAGAAAGCAGTCAGGAAGCTGAAATGAGTAATCAATAAATACCTCTAGTTACAACATATGAATGGGGATTGAATGGCTGAAAAAAAGCTCATAGGAAAGATAACGCATTACTTCCCGAAGGTGGGTGTTGCAGTAGTTGAGCTCACTGATACAATCAAGATAGGCGACAAGATATCAATAGAGGGCCGCGGAAACGTGACCGAGCAGACAGTGGAGAGCATGGAAGTCGAGCATGAAAAAATAGAGATTGCAAATGCAGGGGACGAGATAGGGCTCAAGGTAAAGGACAAGGTCAAGGATGGTGACCAGGTCTTCAAGGTCGAGTAAAACAATAAATATAAGCTTTTATAAACTAGTCAGCATGCCTTTGCCTGAACAGTTTTTTAAGCCATCTTCTGTAGCTGTTATAGGAGCTAGCAAAATACCTGGCAAAATAGGCTATATCATTCTGGAAAACCTTAAGCTGACCTTTAAAGGAGATTTATACCCTATAAATCCCACAATTGACCAGATACTCGGTTTAAGAGCCTATTCTTCGATTCTGGATATTGAGAATCCTGTTGACCTTGCTGTTATAGCTGTCCCAGCAGCAGTTGTGCCAACTGTTCTTGAAGAATGCATTAAGAAAAGGGTCAAGGCAGCCGTGATAATAAGCTCTGGCTTCTCTGAAATAGGGGAAAAACAAAGGGAGGAGGAAATCAGGAAGCTTGCCAAGGGCAAGATAAGGATAATAGGCCCGAACTGCCTTGGCATATATTCCAAGAACCTGGACATGCTCTTTCTTCCAAGGGACCGCCTCAAAAGGCCTCCTGAAGGCTCAATCGGCTTTATAACGCAGTCAGGCGCAGTAGGTGATGCGCTCATGGACCTGATTGGCTTTGAGGGCGTGGGAATATCCAAGTTTGTGTCCTATGGCAATGCAGTTGATGTTGATGAAACAGACCTGCTTGAATATTTTGCCAAGGACCTTGCAACCCGCTGCATAACAATGTATATTGAGAATGTGAAGGACGGCAGGCGCTTCATGGAAATTGCCAAGAAAGTAACAAGGAGCAAGCCGGTTGTTGCACTCAAGGCAGGAAAAACAAGGCCTGGGATGTCAGCTATTGCCAGCCATATAGGAGCACTCACAGGGCCTGCTGAAACATACTCAGCTGCCTTCAAGCAAACAGGCATTATTGAGGCTGCCAACACCGAGGAGCTGTTTGACTTTGCCAAGGCACTTGCAAGCCAGCCAGTTCTGAAGAACAGCAAGATAGCAGTTGTAACAGACGGGGGAGGTTTTGGCATACTTGCCGCTGATGCAGCAGCAAGAGCAGGTCTTGAGCTCGCTGAATTTGGCAAGGACACCTTGAAAGCCCTTAAGTCATTCCTTCCAGCCTATGGAATAGCAAGCAATCCTGTTGATCTCACAGCTGACAGCAATGCTGAGCGCTATGAGCAGGTGCTGAAAGCTGTTTTCAGCGACAAGGCTGTCTCAGGCATAGTGTGCATAACGCTTTTTCAGATCCCTACTCTTGAGGACAGCATAATTGATGTGCTCAGGGACACAAAGATATACGGCAAGCCCATTGTTGCTTGCGCAGTTGGCGGCGAATACACCCTGTCAAGGGTCAGAAAGCTCGAGGCCTATGGCGTGCCTGTGTATCCCACGCCTGAAAGAGCAGTAAAGGCAATAAACGCCCTCCGCGACTATGCAAAAATCATCAAAAAATGATATTGTCACGCAACAGTGAAACCACATCTGCAAACAATATTCTCGAGTAAACAAAACCATTTATATAAGAACCTGTAATTTCTTGTTACTTTAGTCTAGATTTCAGAATTTCAGTGACCCGTCAGCTCAAGAGCGATGTGATGGGTCCTTATCTTTCTTTTTTTCAAAACTGTCTGCATCCAGAACTCTGTTGTGGGGCCCGAATCTGGCATTCCCATGCCTTTCCTTATGTCTTTCAAGGTCGCTCTTTAATTTCTTTCTTATTATTTCATATTCCTGCAGCTCGCTCTCCACTGATTCCAGCATTTTCTTTTTTTCGCGCTCATACTCATCCAGATGTTCTTCTAAAATCTCCCATGTCGGGCTTTTTGACTTTTCAGATGGTTTTTTCATGCTCCGTATATCGGTGTTCTTCTCTGGCTTCCTTCTCTCAGCCTCGAACCTGGCCAGCTTTTCTTTCAATCTCCTTATCCTGGCCTCGTACCTGGCCAATTTGTCTTCTTCATCCGCTTCCGTTATCAGCCCGGTAAGGTCTATGACCTCTGGCCCGTCCTTTGAAGGATCCGGCTGAAAGCCCCCTTCTTTCCAGTACTTCTCATAGGCACGGCCTATTATTGTACGGTTCCATTTCTTGTCAATCTCATCCCTTTCCTCAATATATTTATCTGCTCCAATTCCATTGGTAACAAAGCCGTCAGCCTCCCTTTGCACATATTCCATCCCGTCTTCCTTCATTATATTCTTCCTATAGAGGCGTGTGATTGACCTGCCGTCAGGAGAAAGTACAATCTCCCTGGTGCCGCCCCTGAATTCTGTTACTATGAAAAGATTATCATCAATCACCATCTTCCGCGTTCTCGCACCTAAGAAGCCGCCATAGCTCAATAGCTTGCGCCGGTACTCCTCATCGCTCAGCTCCCTTGCCTTGCTGCTCATCATTCTCATCTCTTCCTGCCCATGTAGCAATCTGTACCGTCATTGCCCCTTACAAGAACAATGGGCTCTTTCACTTTCTCAATAACTTCCTTCCAGCTCTTGCATCTCTCAGGTCTTTCTCCTCTCGGACAGTCACCATCCAGATACATCACTGCCTCGCCTTCCAGTGCAAAATATGAACCGTTTTCATCCTTACTATGCCTGTATATCGGAACCTTGACAGGAGTATAATCACGCTCTAGGCTATCAAGACTCTTCCTGTATTCTTCCAGGTCCTGTCTTTGGCCAGCAATCCTGAGTATCTCAATATCGCCTATTCCTCTTACAGCTTTTCCAGGAGAATATCTTGCCTTCCTTATTCCGCCTTCCTCTATTTCAATGTTCTCTATCCTTACCACGTTCTTTTCCCATTTCAGGGCCATTGGTGAGCTGCTCTTTGGCCAACACCTTAAGGTTGCCTCACCAGGTCGCCCGGTAACACCTTGGTGCCTCAGAAGTCCATAAGTAATAATAGCCTCTTCATCAGTAATTATTCCGAACTCTTCCTGCCAGTACCTTCTAGCGTCCTCGGTCTCGCCCAGAAATTCCATTCCCCTTCGTTCCATGTTTTCTTTCATGTTCATAGCTATCATCTTGAGCCTTTACACCAACTTTTGGCCCTTGGACAGTGACTGGCGCTGGTACAGCGATATCTCTTTTCTTATCTCGTATAGGTCAAAGGGACTTTCTAGCTTTCTCCAAGCCTTTCTTGCTCTCACTGGTTTTCTGCCATATCTCACTATAAATCACCTAATTTATTATTACTATTAAGTGGTATATAAATGTTCCTGTTTTAACTTAATAAACCGTAGCTGGCGTAAAACGGCGTTGAGCGATACAAAACAGCCAATATTTTAAAAGGACCTTGTTTCACCATTTCTCATGTCATCAAGGGCCTTTGCACTGGGCGTCACGCTTGCAGCAATGCTGGGGATAGGCGCTGTCAGCGCTCTTGTGGCCACTTATGGCTCAATAACAGGCTATGCATTAGTGGTGTCCTCCATATCATTCGAGATAATAGAGAGCTATTCTGATGTCAATTATTCTGCAACAGAGGGCAACCACTATGAGCTATGGGATCCCCACCAAGGTGAGGTCAAGTGGGTGGACCTGAAAATAACAAATGATGCTGACACATCCCTGCCGCTCATAATAAACGTGACCCCAAGCAAGAGCGACATAGGGGTCACGCTCTGGAACTATGACAAGTCCCAGCAGCTGTCAAATCCCATAACAGCAAGCCCTGGAAACACCTATGTTTACATAAAGCACATTATCAATTCTGCTGCAGAAACAGGGAACTACACTTTCCAGATAGACATACTGCCTGGATGACTATTCTATCACAACTTCGGCTTTCCTGTATTTGCCGTCCCTGTCCCTTACAAAGAATAGCGGCCTGCCCTTCCTTCCCGTGACACCAAGCCCCCCCATTCTTGTGACTATCTGGAGTTCTGAGGGCTTCCTCAGGTGCTCGTACTTCCTCATCTTTTCAAACTCCTTCTTGTCACCTGGGCTCAGGAGCGGCTCACCTGAAGGATGGCTGTGATAGAATCCTGCAATTCCTGGATGCTCCTCCACATAAGTGTCCACTTGCTCAGATGCGAGTTTTCCACCTACGCCAGTTATCTTGTGCTTAAGACCAAGTTTTTTGGCTATGAAACAAGTTCAGGAGAGAGCCTATTCGCTTTGCTTATCTTGTATCCTTCCCTTTCCCGCCTGCCATAGACAACGCCTATTCTCTCACGTCTGGATCTTGTGGCCTCCCCCATTATTGCATTGTACGCTTCCCTGGTTATCCTGACA
>JBHIDR010000033.1:0-7053 GCA_046760225.1 Candidatus Aenigmatarchaeota archaeon | reverse complement strand
GCCAACACTAGTATAATTTCTCACTCCGAACTTCCAGAAAACATATGCTCCTACGAACATTATGGCTGCAACCAGTGGGGTAAGGTATGAGAGATGTTGGTAGATTCCCTGACCAAGGAACACTTCTGACGGGTAATAGCTAACAAAAGCTATTGGAAACACGAAGGTCAATATGAATGTTATTATCGGGTTGTATATGTCTATTGGATACTTTACGAAAACATGAAGCCTGAAGAAAAGGTCTGCAAACGCCCTTGTCCTGGTAAAGAAGAAGTTGAATGCTGCAAAGAATATGTTTATTGCCAGGTAAATCAAAAAGGAGCTGAAAAGGAGGATGCCAAGCAGGAAAAGCATTGGCAGTGTCCAGGTTATCCCGATGTTGATTGCTGCGTAGAACAATATGGCTATTCCCATAAGCAGGTCTCCCAAGCCATCCAGGTCAAGGCTCCTGGAAAAGAAAAATCCCAATGTGCTCATGGGAAGGAGCAACACCCGGTCCATCTCTCCCCTCCAGATATATCCTTCAACATACCACGGGCTCATGCTTTCGCATAACAGGTGCCATATGCCGAAAGACAATGTCATGAATCCCACTATGAAGAGCACCTGGTGAAATGACCAGCCGTTCAACAGGGGTATGTACATGAATATCACATAGAACATCAGAATAGAGACTACGTTTACTAGTGCCATTGCTATTGCCCCGATTATGAAGTCAAAGCGATATTCCATCCACTCCAAAAGGCTGTATTTCTTGAACATGAAAAACATCTTTAGCTCATGCAACATATTATCCACCCTGCACCACAGCCCTTGTGAGGGCTTTCTTCCATGCGAAAGCTGCAATTATAACAAGCAATACGATCCAGAACACCTGGAGCAGCAAAGTCTCTATCAGTGCATAGCCTGTGACATGCCCGAGGTATATTGACATTGGTATGTGGTATACTGCCTGGAACGGAAGCAAGGCTGCTATTGACTTGAGGAAGCCAGGGAACAGTACAAGCGGTATCAGCGCCCCTGAAAATATGTCTGATATAACACCTCTTGCAAGCCTCATGCCCCATATGTACCCTGTTGTGAAAAACGCCCAGAGAGCTGTGATAAAGGCAAGCAAGTAGTTTACTATGAATCCCATTGCTGCGCTCACAAAGAACAGCCATGACACAGGCCCGGATATGTTGAACACCAGTACTGCAGCTATTATTCCAACAGCTCCTGCTGTAAGTATGACAAACAATGTCTTGCCGAGTTCCCTTGTGAACTTCCACAGAGGATAGCTGAACGGCTTGGTGAGCCTTACACCCAGGAATCCCCACTTGACATCATTTTCTACACTATATTCCACATGAGGATAACCATAGCTCCTCATCACTGTAACAATCGAGAGGTATGTGACCATCATCGGGAATGTGAAGCCCTGTATGACTGCTGAGCCTGATGCAGCGAACACAGCCTTCCAGAGGAACCAGAAAAGTATCAGGTTGAAGGCTACTCCCATGAGAGATGACAAAAAGTCCAGCTTGTAGACGAACCTCTCCTTGAATGTAATACTTACAATGCTGAAGAACGGCCTCAGTTCCATCAAATCCCCTCTAGGTATATTTTTCTGATAATTTCCTCTATAGAGGGCTCGTCGATTGCTATGTCCTCTACCTTGTACTTTGAGAACAGATTCTTTATGAACCCGGAAACAGAAGTCTTCCTTCTGTCAATCAGATATGTTACACTGGTCTTTTCCCTTTTCTTTACCCTGACTCCTCTTGGCAGCTTGAACCTTGGCGCCTTTGTCAGGTAATCAACCTTTACAGACTTCTCAGTCACTACCTTCTCTCTTATCTTTTCAGTTGGGCCGTCGTAGATTATTGTTCCTTTGTCTATTATTATGGTCCTTGGGCAGAGCTCCTCTATGTCGCCCATGTCATGTGTTGTCAGTATTATTGTTGTGCCCTTCCTGTTCCTTTCCTTGAGAAATTCCCGTATCCTGAACTTTGCATCTATGTCCAGCCCTATTGTGGGCTCGTCAAGAAAGACCATCCTTGGGTTGTGAAGCAGAGAGGCTGCAATGTCGCAGCGCATCCGCTCTCCCAGGGAGAGCTTCCTTACTGGGGTGAGCATGTACTTGTGTATGTCCAGCACCTTCTTGAATTTCCTCATGTTGCTTCTGTATACTTTTTCAGGAACCTGGAATATTCCCTTCAGTAACTCGAACGAGTCCTGTGCAGGAAGGTCCCACCAGAGCTGTGTTCTTTGGCCGAAAACAACACCGATGTTCTTTACATACCTTTTCCTTTCCTTGTATGGAACATAGCCCAGGCATTTTGCTTCACCCTTGCTGGGGTTAAGTATCCCTGTGAGTATCTTTATTGCGGTTGACTTGCCTGCTCCATTAGGGCCTATAATGCCTACGAACTCGCCTTCTTCAATGCTTATGTTCACATCATGGAGAGCCCTGACTGTCTTATACTTACGGCTAGCCAGGCCCCTGAGCGCACCTCCCAGGCCTGCCTTCTTCTTCAGCACTTTGAAGTCCTTTCCGAGGTCCTTGGTCTCTATTACTGGCATTTACTCACCCTATGAGGTAAAATCACTTTGGTCTCGGTTGTGCTCTCATTTAAATACATTTTATGGTTAATTATAATTATGTTTTTCCGGTGCCAAAACTGTGGTAGCGATAATTTCGTGAAAGTAGCGAACGAGACACCGCATGGGCACGAGGAAAAGATACTCTGCAGGAACTGCGGATTTGAATTTTAGCACAATGTCTAGTGAAGCCATTGAGAAACGATTATTTCATCATACTAGACACCTTACAGTAAAGGCATTTAGAAGTATTTATTTCTTTCGCTTGATTCCCTTCAGCTTCTTTTCCAATTTATTTACCATTCTGTCCAGTGGCAGGCGCATGACAAGAAGCCCTATGGCAATCCCTATCAAGGAGCCAGCAATTATGTCAAGGGGGTAGTGTGCTCCTATATAGACCCTGCTTATTGCAACAAGTACTGCAAGGGCATAGAGTGCAAAGGTAAAGCCCTTGTGCAGCTTGCTCAGGACAGCTGCGCCTGCAAATGCGTTTGCTGCATGCGCTGATGGGAAGCCTGGCGCGGTTTCCTGGACAAGTATCCTTCCTGAGGATGGCCTGGGCATTGCAAAGAGGTACTTCAGGATATAGGCAGCAGCACTGCTGAGGATCACTGCAATTGAGAGCGCGATAAAGGATTTCTTGTCCCTTCTTATCAGAAAGGCGGGTGCAAGAAGCAGCCAGAAAGCCAGGCTGCCGAAATTGGTAATTACAAGGAAGAACGAGTCCAGTGCTGGGTTAGCAATTGCAGTGTTCAAAAGCATGTACAATATATTATTAAGTACAATAAGCTGTTCGAGCATAAAATTATATAGATTTGCCTAATAAATAGGCTCTATGCCGAAGTTTTTTTACAAGGACATTGAACTGGAAGTGCCTGAAGGGGTGTATGAGCCAAGGGAGGACACGATCCTTCTTGCAGACCTTCTTGTCAAGGAGAAGCCAGGAAAGGCGCTTGAAATCGGCTGCGGCTCCGGCCTGCTTTCAATAATCCTGGCAAGGAACGGGAGCGATGTAACAGCTATTGACATAGAACCAAGGGCAGTTGAAGCAACCAAGAGGAATGCTGAAAAGAGTGGCTTAAAGGTAAATGCATTTGTTTCTGACCTGTTCGAGAAAGTAGAAGGGAAGTTTGACCTCATAGTATTCAACCCCCCTTACCTCAGGGACGAGATAAGCAAGGAGAGCAGGGCATGGGCTGCAGGAAAGGGGCTGGAGGTAGTAAGGGAGTTCGTGTCGAATGCAAGGGAGCATCTGGAAGAAAGGGGAAAGGTATGGGTGGTGATAAGCTCATTGACAGGCAAAGAAGAGGTGGAAGGCCTGCTCAGGAAGCAGGGGTTTGAAGTAAGGGTTATTGCACAGAAGAAGGTGCCATGGGAGACATTGTTTGTTCTTGAAGCAAGGTAAGGTTTTATATTGGACTGAGAAAAGTATATTATGCGAAAAATGATTGTTATGGTTGCAATAGCCTTTGTGCTCATTGCGCCGTTTGCAGCTGCAAAGACAGCGCTTTATGTTACACAGGACAACTGTGCAAGAGAGGACTGTGGCTGCCTTTCAGGGAACGACATGAAGTTCTGCGAGCAGATTGAGGGCCTGGGATATGATGTGATAATAAACACAGAGGGCGATGTAAAGGACTCAAGCACAATATGGAATGTGGACAAGAAAAAGGCAGACATCATATTCCTTGGTGATGTGAGCGAGAGCATGCTGAACAAGAGCGAGTGGCAGGGTGTTTTCTGCGGCAATATAGAAAAAGCAGGGAAGAAGGTATTTGCAGCAGGAACAAATGCCTACAAGAGCGGGGACATAGAGGGCTGTGCGTTCAAATTGGGCATAGTTTCATACAATGATGATGACAATGCCTGCACAGGCAGCAGCGTGTTTGTGAAATCCAAGTCATATGTCACCAAAATATATCCTATTGAGGAAAAGGTCACGGTCTATGACACTGCCATGCCAATGAGCATCCATTCAAAATCAACTGAGGTTGCAATACACTGTGACCCACCAGGGGACGTGTACAAGACAAATTCCTACTCCGTGCTGGAGATGAATGATATCGGCACGTTCTGGGGGCTTACAGATACAGCATCACTTACAGACAAGGCATGGGAGCTCTTTGACAGGTCACTGATTTATACAATGGACGACCATATCTGGACCTTGTCAACAAAGATAATACCAGAGCACATAACAGCAGGAGAGAGGTTCTGGGTGGCAACAAGGATTTATGACAGGGAAACCCCTGTTACAACAGGCAATGTTTCCCTTGCATTCAATGCAAAGCCAATAGGCACTCTAGATTATAGTCCTGAGTCAGAGCACTGGGAAACAATAGTGGACGGCATAACACAGGACGGTGAGCTGAGGGTTGTTGCAGCTGAAGGAAGCGATGAGGTCTCCCTTAAGGCAGGGGAAATAGAAGTAAGGATAATCTCAGGCAACTACCAGCCAGGCAACTATACAGTCAGGGCTGTTGTTTCTGAAGAAGCAAATGTCAGCTACAGGATATGGGACAGGAAGTTCGTGCTCAAAAAGGAAGGTGAGATGGAAAAGGAGGACGACACATATGTGGCAGAAGCCTTTTTGGGTGACTGGGGCAACCTGATCCTGGAAGTTGATGCAACTGCAAATGGCAGGGAAGGAGGCTCAATGAGGACGATAATAAAGGGCGAGGAAATAAAATTCAGGGAGGACTATAACATAGAACCGCCTGAATGGATTGTGACTGCAACCAAGGAAGGAACAGTGGAGCAGGACTTTACCATAAGTGCGCTGAAAGTAGGGCTCAGCAACATAAGGGTGAAGAAAAGCGGTGATATTGCTGAAAGCATTGTGCTGAACACAAGCAGGTTGAAAACAAGCCTGGAAGCAGGAGAAGAGACAGGCTTTACTGCGAGCATTAACCATACTGGTTTTGAGGAAGGTGAATACAGGGGCTCGATAATAATAGAGAGCGATGAATTTTATTACAAAATGCCTGTTAACCTCAGCTTCTGGAGAATAACAGGGGACTTTCTTGTTATCGAGCCTGATGAATGGAAGGGCATGGTTGGCAAGAACCAGCAGACAACAGCCAGCTTTACTCTGAAGAACAGGGCGAATTTCCCTGCAACAGGAATCTCAACAGAAGTGAGTGGGGATATAACAGACATAGTAGGGGTTGTTGAAGAGCCTTACTATGTTCCAGCACTAGGTGAAGCAGGTATAGTATTCATGGCAATGGGAAACATTGTTGAAGGCACCTATACAGGTGACATAGACATACAGAGCTCGCTCGGTTCTGCGAAAATAGCAGTGGAAATAGAGATAATAGGCGACCTTTATGCAGAAGCAGAAGCATCCCTGGCAGAGCTCGACCTTATAGATGCGAACCTGAGCGCAATAACATGGGCTGACACAACAGAGCTCGCAATAAGGTCACAGGGCCTGAAGGCTGATTTTGAGGACATAAAATCATACTGGAACGAGGGGAACTTTGCACTTGCCAAATCAACATACGATACCGCAGCAATTCAGCTGGGAGAGCTGAAGGATGAGGTTGCTGAAATAGCTGCACCACCTCCATATGCGCTCGTGATAATAGCAATCGTGTTCGTGGTGCTGGTTGTGCTATTCATATTCGTAAGGAGAAGACTGAAGAAGAAGGCAGAGGAAAGGAAAAAGAAAGCAGAGGAAGAAGCAAGGTACAGGCCGCCCCCTGAGGAGGAAGAATACAGGAGAGAGTTCTACTGAATTGCTCCTATTTAATTTTTCACATCCAATTATTAAACATGGGTTTTCTGGATTTCTTCAAGAGGAAAAGGCCTCTTGTCAGAAGAGTGACCTTTAGTATAGTGAAGAGATTGGACGTACAATATGACTACAGAGAGCACGTAGGCTCTGCCAACATATACAAGGGCAGGAGCCGTATTATCCACGTCAGTGGCTTTTCAAAAGGGGTATATGTTCTGAAGGAGACACCAGATTACGAGCATGCACTGTCAACAGTGAAAGCTGCCTTAGATGAGCTGGGTCTGGAATATTATGATGAAGAAACAGACGAGCACATGCTTGTTAAAATAAAAGCAAGGGAGCGTTGGTTTTAAAAGAGCTGGGGAAGTATTTTTCTAAGGTGAGAAGGTGCCAGCGAACGTTACCATAGAGTTCATGAAGGCCAAGGAGAAGTACCAGAAGGCAAGGACAAGGGAAGAAAAGATAGCTGCGTTAGAGGAAATGCTCTCCACGATTCCTAAGCACAAAGGAACAGAGAACATGCAGGCTGAGATAAAGTCAAAGCTGTCAAAGCTCAGGAAGATGAAAGCGCCGAAAGTGGCAAGGCATGCGTTCTCCTTGCCAAAGGAAGGTGATGCACAGGTCTGCATAATCGGGCTGACACAGAGCGGTAAGTCCACTCTCCTTGCTAGTCTTACAAATGCAAAGCCAAAAATAGCACCCAGACCATATACAACAACCAAGCCTAAGAT
>JBHIDR010000032.1:0-7061 GCA_046760225.1 Candidatus Aenigmatarchaeota archaeon | reverse complement strand
CTATAGAGGAAGGAAAAAAAGAAAGCTGACTGACAAGAAACGAGAGAAAGAAATGGCGAAGAGCATTGAAGAAGCAATAGAGGTCTTTGAAAATGCAAGGGGATGACTTCACTATACTGCCTTTCAGAATGTCTTCTAATAAAAAAATGAGATTCTTAAGATACAGACAATTTTATCTCGAAAGAGACATACTAAGAATAGCTTACACCATATTTAACATAGAAAGGAAGTTGAAATCACAAGAGAAAATATCCAAAGTCAAAATTCCAGTTTCTTTGACAAATATAGATTATGGCGCCCTTTCAGAAGAAATCGAGGACCTGCTGCGCACAGTTTTATCAGTCGATGTATCCATTAAATTCGTCCATTCAGATACGACTATATACAAAAGGGCAAAAAACTTTGAATTTGAAAAATGTGATAGCGTATGCCTTTTCTCTGGAGGTGTTGACAGTTTTTCTGGTTTGTTAGCCTCCCAAAATAAATTTCCGGATGTTCGGGGACTCTTTGTTGCACACAGCGACCAGCAACGAATAATCAATATCGTGCATAGGTTGGACAAAGTGCTAAAGAGGGAGGACCTCATGTATAATACTGTATATGCCCCACCAATAAGAAAATTAGGCTATGCTCAACTGAGAGGATTTTTGTACATATTATCTTCTTCTGTTTATGCACACCTATGACAGTCAAAGAACATTCTGATAACAGAATGTGGACCGACGATGTATCAGCCCATGTTTTCTCCATTCGATTCTGTTACGACGACAACACATCCTTTTGTTCTAGAAAAGGCAAAAAGAGTATTGGATATTTTGCTCAACAGAAAAATAAATCTAATAATTCCTTTTGAAAACATGACCAAAGCTGAGGTAGCTAGCGTATGTCCAGAAAAGGAATACCTTAAGCATACCCATTCTTGTGTTTCTCAAAGGTTTGGGGTCCATGATGGAACATGCTTCGGTTGCATAATTAGAAGATTAGGTCTCGCAACAGCTGGTATCGAGGACGTGAACTATAGCCGTAATCCTCTTGTTGATTCTTCTGCAAATGCAGACGGGCTTTTAAGCCTCCTTAGGTTCTGTTATGATGTTCTTTTTGATTATGAAAAATTGCCCTCATTTTCCAAAGAAAATATAGAGAATTATGGTAAATATGACTTGTTCAGACGATTTTCTTTAGATAACTTTTCGGCTTTACTTTTACATAAAGAAAAAACTGGGAAACAAAATAGTTTAATAAAAAACATATATGATGACGGATTAAAAATCATAGGAAAAGATGAACTAATTAAAAGAGCACAGACAGTAAGGAAAAATAAAATAAAACCTAATTTTAAACGGTATGTCAAGTGAATCCTTTCATGTACGGCATCAGCAACCTCGCCAGTCTTTCTATGTCTTCCCTGCTTATTGATTCAGGCTTCTTCACAACTTTCGCCAGCCCGTTTGCCCCATTGCCTATAGCCTCGGCAAAGCTCTGCGTAAGCTCGTTTGAGCGTTCCTCTATCCTTGTGGCACTTTCAATATTCAGCGGCGCTGCACAGCGGTTGCAGAAGTTCGAGGTCGCGCCGTTCATGAACTCGCAGCGCGGACACTTCACAGGCTTGAGCTTGCTCTCTTTCTTCTCTTCTTTCCCTGTCGCTATCCCATTAAGACGCAATATAGCGTCGTCAGTGTCCCTGCCTGACAGATGGACGTATACTGCAGCCATGTTTGAACCCTGTGTCCAGCCGAACATTTCCTTCAACTGCGATTCTGTGAGGCAGTTTGCCAAAAATGTCGCCCTGCTGTGCCTGAACATGTGCGGATTAGCCTTCTTTCTGATGCCTGCTTTCCGAGCATTCTTCTTCAGGATGTCTGATATTGATTTGTAATTGATTATTTTACCCTTGTTCTTTGTTCCTATGCTTACCCAGAGAGGAGATTCTGGACTGTTCTTGTCAGGATGGTTGCTCAGCCATGCCGAAAGGCTTGGCACAGAACTAACCAACCTTATCCTTCTCATACCGGTCTTGCCACTGACCGTGATTATTCCACCATATTCGTCAAATCTCACGTGGCGTATCCTGAGGGATGCCATCTCCCCTACTCTGCACCCGGACTCATACAGCATGAATATCAGGGCCTTGTCCCTGGGATGATCAGCTGCATCTATGAGCCTCTTGACCTCTTCTTCTGTCCAAAGTTCCTCGGGAAGCTTGTGGTTGCCGTTCTTCATGGTGGTCTTCATCCATTTGACCTCAGGCGGATACTCTTTCTCGTCCTCGTCACATTTCCTGAGCCATTGAAAAAACCGCTTCAGAACAACCCGGAAATCGTGCTTTGTCCATAAGCTATATGGCTGGGATTCTATTCCGCGCACGAGCTCTATCATATCGTTCTTGTTTGTTTTCCTGAAGTCCTTGCCAAGAAGATGCGATACTTTGCATAGGTGATTCAGGTATTTGGCAATCCTGCCTGCTGTCAGGCCCTTGGCATACAGGTACTTCTGGAATTCCATCATGTCTGCCTTATTTGTTTTTGAAATTTTCTTGGCTGCCTTGATTCTCCTAATTGCGCAAGCAAGCCTTTTGTCATATTCGTGTATATCAATCCTCGCCTTCATATCTTACACCTCTTTTGAGTGTTTATTTAAAAGCGAGGTTTTACTGATTCAGTGATGGTGCCCCCGAAGGGAGTTTCACATCCGCCCTTGTGCACTGAGGGCAGTGCTTTGAACCCTTGTTGCAGACTTGAGAGGCCTGCGTCCTTGGTCGAAACCACCAGCGTTTCGACTGCATCCGATGATCTTTTGACCGGACTAGACGACGGGGGCGTCTTTTAAGAGTTCTTTTGTAGAGCTTAAATAGTTTTTTGTCCATAGTTAAAGAGTGGTGGGTGTGGACTGTCGAAACAGGCTATTATAAGTTTTGTTGTAAGGAAGTTGACAACACAACTATAACACAGATCCTGCCCTAATCTAGTTACAAGAAAAACGAGGTGGTATAATGGGAGGTAGCGCATCGCCCAGCGGATATGACTATAGTTATAGCCCAAGTGTTACAAAGAGAAGTGCAAAGAGCTACAGAAAGGACGAAGGAGCTCGCTATAAGGGCTCTTCAGAAGGCGTTCAGCCGCCAAAGAAATGGAAAGGAAAGAAGAAAATAAAGAGTAACAGCCCCACACCACTTGTTGTTGCAGTAGATGTCACAGGATCAATGGGAGAATGGCCAGAAATAATCTTCGAAAAGCTCAGTGTGCTCTACAACGAGGCAAAGCTGCACATGCCTGATATTGAAATAAGCTTTGCTGCGGTTGGTGATGCATACTGTGACAGGCAACCAATACAGATATGCAAGTTCGGAAAAGGAAAGGAACTGGACGAGATGATAAACAAGATATATGCAGAAGGCGGTGGTGGAGGCCAACACTATGAGACATATGAGCTTGTTGCATACTATTATCTGAAGCACTGTAACATTCCAAAAGCAAAGAAACCTATGTTCGTGTTTTGCGGTGATGAAGCATTCTATGATAAGGTCGATGCAGGGCACATAAGGGACCTGATTGGAGACAATGTAAAGAATGATAGGGAATCCATGAAGGTAATGAAAGACCTGTGCAAGAAGTTCGATACATACAACCTGCGAATAGAATACGATAACGGCAGACTAGAAGACGAAATCCATGAGCTATGGCAGAATGCCCTGGGAAAACAGCACGTAACAAAGATGGAGGACCCAAGAAGGATAGTGGACTGCATAATAGGGATGACTGCAATGGCTGCAGGTGACTGGGACAAGTTCGAGGAAAGAATAACGCACAGGCAGACCAAGAAGCAAGTCAAGCAAGTGATGGATACGCTGAAAGACCTTCATCCGGGAAAGAAAAAGAAATAATCGACATTCAGAGAATATTCAGAGATGCAGAGGTGAAGAAATGAAAGTGATAGCTACGGTTCCGCCTTACGCGGAATATGCAGAGGACATAGCAAAGGACGATTATGTTAGTGGTATTAGGTTCAATACTGTGTTCCCGCTAAGTGAGTCAAAGGAAAGAGCAATACGCAGGATGAACAAAAGAGTTTACCCCAAGGACCTGTGGATAGACCTGAAATGCAGGCAGCTCAGAATAACACATTCTTCGCTGGTACCGTATCACACTGTCAAGATAAGCCACAAAATAAAGGTGGACACTCCTGTGGAAGCATGGTTTGACGGCGGAAAATATCTTGCCAAAATATCCAAGGTTGACGGAAACAAGCTTTTTGTTGAGGAAGGACCGTTCCTTGCACTTGGGCCTGGAATGCCCATAAACATACTTGATCCTAGCCTTGAGATAGAAGGCTACCTTACCAAGAGGGACATAGCATACATCAAGGCTGCAAAGAAGGCAGATGTACACAACTACATGCTTTCGTATGTGGAAAAGGAGAGCGACATAGAGGATTTGCTTGAACTTGATCCTGATGCAAGAATCATAGCGAAGATAGAGTCAGCTGAGGGATTGGAATTCATCAACTGGGTATATCCCAAGTACAGGAAAGATGTCAGGTTAATGGCAGCAAGAGGAGACCTTTATGTTGAGCTTGACAACAAGCCGCACCGCATCCTGAATGCACTGAAAAAGATAAGAAAAGCTGACAGCAAGGCAATTGCTGCATCAAGGATATTCAGCTCGTTCAAGGACCCTGAAAACCCACCAGAGTGTGTTGAGATTTGCGATATGGGCTATCTAATAGAAGTGGGGTACAAGGAGTTCATGTTCGGTGACGAGGTTGCTTTCAACGAAGACTCCATAAAGTCAGCACTCGGGTTGTTCAGGTCAATAGCAAAGGATTATGGTGAGAGAAAATGGCGAAAGAAAAAAAGATAATTTTTGTAACAGGAAACAGGTCAAAGTTCGAGGAAGCTTCAGCAATACTTGGTGAAGTGGGTGTGGAACTGGTGCAGAAGAACATGGAGTTCAAGGAGACAAGGACACTCAGCCAGGAAGAGGTTGTAAGAGAAAAGGCAAGGCTTGCATATGCAAGGCTGAAGAGACCTGTGCTTGCTGATGATACTGGAATATATTTTGAGGCTTACAGCAACTTTCCCGGAACGTTCACCAGATACGTTTTCAGCAGTCTGGGATTTGATGGAATAAAAAGATTGTTGAAAGGAAAGAGCAGAAGGGCATTCTTCCAGACAATGGTATGCCTGATGGATGGCAAGGGCTGCATGGTCTTCTCAGGCAAGTGGAGGGGAAGGATAATCAGCGACGGGAAAAGGATTTCAAATCCTGACTGGCCCTACAATGACATATTTGTCCCGGACGGGTTTACTCTTCCTCTTGCAAAGATACCTAATGATATAAGGTTCAAAAAATCACACCGCAGAAAAGCGCTTGCGAAGCTTGCGAGGTACTTGAGGTGCAAGAAATGAGGACAATAATGGCTGATACAATAGGAGAAGCATGGCTCAAGGCATGCAGAACAGTGATGAAGGAAGGCAAGGTAATAAAGGATGGAAGAAAGAAGCTGAAGGAAGTGATGCAGCTCATGCTCATAGTCAAAAAACCAAAGGTCAATGACAGCATCATTGAGGAGTGTGGTGACAAGGAAATGATTGACTGGATGGTCTCCAACTTCATGGACGAGAAAATCGTGCCTGAGCTCAAGAACAGCCAGAGCTATGGGTTCAGGCTCTTCAACTACAATGGCAAGGACCAGATAAAGTGGGTGGTAGAGAGGCTCAAGAGGAACCCTGATGCAAAGTCAGCAACAATAACAACACTGATGCCGAACAGCGACAAGGGATACATACCGTGCGTGAGCCTTTTGGACTTCAAGATAAGAAAGGGCAAGCTCATACTGACTGTTTCCTGCAGGGCAATAGACTTCGGGAACAAGGCTTATGCCAACCTAATAGCACTTGCAAGATTACAAGATATAGTTGCATACGAGCTGAGGGTTAAGGCAGGACCAATATACTTCCATGCAGTTTCAGCGCATGCTTATGAGGAGGACTTCAAGAGCGTGAGGAAAATGCTCAGGAAATATGAGGTGGCTGCATGACTGAAGAAGATATATTAAAGAGGGTGGAGATAGGGCAGAAGAACTATGAAGAGAACATGAAGGCAATAGAAGAGATACTGATTAAGGAAAGAGGATATGTTTTTGACAAGCCCCTGAAGGAGGATGTGGTCGTGCTTCTGTCAGGTGGCCTTGATTCAGCTGTCATGGTTGACATGATAATAAAGGAATGGGACTCAAGGGTACACCCGCTCTACTTCAGAAGGGGTGCCAGGGCAGAGCCCTATGAGGAAAGTGCATTTGACTATTTTGTTGGCTTTTACAAGGAAAGGTACCCGGACAACATTGTTGAGCCAAAGAAGATGGAGTACTCTGTCCCTCCGAAGGACCTGAAGAGGAACATACCAGAGGAAAGGCTGAAATCAGTCGGGCTTCCCATGAGGAACTCCACAATGCAGAACCTTGCAGTCATGTATGCTGTGACTCTGGAGGACGTCAGAACAGTGCTTACTGGCTCTGTTGGAGAGGACCAGCTCACACCAGAGGCACTGCCTGAACTAGGACTGCTCAGCCTGAGGGCACAGACATTGAATACTTGCATAAACATGGGCGAATGGTACTGGCAGATAACATCACCGCTCGTAGAAACTACTCTTGAAGGAAGGCCGATTTACAAAATAAGCCTGATTGAGTACGCAGTTGAGAATGACATTCCACTTGAAAAAACAAGATCATGCTTCAGCGAATATGAGGTTGCAGACGGTACATGCCCTGCATGCGAAAGGAGATTGAAGGCATTCGGGCATCTTAAGAGGGAGGATCCCTTGAAGTATAAGGTGGTATGATGCCAACAGTGAGAAGACCAATACCAGACTATGAGGAAACAAAATTCATACTAGACTATCTGGAAAGAGAGGCCAAGGTTGGTGAGAAGCTTGATCTGCCCAGGCCCTTCTTCTTCGAGGAGAACATTACCACCATAATTCATGGCAGTGAGGTATATCGGTTAAACAGAAAGCCATCCAAGGACAATTATTTCAAGGTATACAAAGATAAGTTCGGACTGA
>JBHIDR010000031.1:0-7551 GCA_046760225.1 Candidatus Aenigmatarchaeota archaeon | reverse complement strand
ATAGACTACGCATTTTTGAGCTGTTCAAGACATTTACCTCAACTAACCGTATCAAGTCGGATGAGGACAAGATTTTTGTACATTCTACACCACTGAAGAAATTCTTGGAAAGTATCTTTGAGATGGACCTCAAAGCTAAAAGTAAAATGATAAGAGTACCACCTGTCCTTTTTAAGGCCGAGCCTAAGGTTATTGCGGCATTCTTAAGAGGTGCTTGGAACGGGGATGGACATATAAATAAAAGGAAAGCAGAATATGGGACTGCAAGTGAGGAGCTTGCGCATGGTATAACGTATTTGCTTTCCTTTGCGGGTATCAAATCAAGATTCTGGAAGCGGAAGGACGGCTTGTCGATGATTACGGTATCAGGCAAAAGGGAACTGGACAGATTCAATAAATTTGTCTTTGGAATAAGCACAGATGAAAACATACGCCAATTTTACAATGCCAGATACAGAATACCCGATATATCTACCCTCCTGAGAAAATCAAAGCAAAATCTCGGGTTGATATATGGCAAAACATTACCTGAAGGTCTGGCCGAAGGTATTATAAGCAAACGAAAGCGCTGTGGACTGTTAAGGTTGCGCAGAATTATGGTGTATATAGACAAATATGCTACAGAAGCATTCAAGCAATCGGAAACCTACAAAACGCTCAAGAAAATATCAGAAGGAGAGCTGCTTTGGGTGTCATTAAAAAGAAAGGAACGTGCTCCAGGACAGTGGATGTATGACATGGAGACAGAGCATGGTTCTTTTGTTGGAGGCAAATTGCCAATGTTGCTACATAACAGCAAATGGGTTGGTGAGAGCGAGCAGCACCTCAGGGAGATATTCAGGAGGGCAAGGCAGGTGGCTCCATCAATAATATTTTTTGATGAGATAGATGCACTGACACCAAGAAGAGGGCTTGATGCTGGCTCAAGAGTAACAGAACAAGTAGTGAGCCAGCTGCTCACAGAGATGTCCGGGCTGGAGGAGCTGCATGACGTGGTTGTGGTTGCAGCAACAAACAGGCCAGACATAATAGACCCAGCGCTTCTCAGACCAGGAAGGTTTGACAGGCTCATATACGTGCCAGCGCCTGATGAACCAACAAGGGAAGAAATACTCAAGGTACATACAAAGGGAATGCCGCTGAAAGGAGTTGACCTAAAGGAGCTTGCAAAGCGCACAAAGGGCTACAGCGGGGCTGACATAAATGCAGTGTGCAGGGAGGCTGCGCTAAATGCCCTGAGGAAGGACATCAATGCGAAGGAGGTCAACAAAAAGCACTTTGAGCTTGCAATGAAAAAGGTAAAACCAAGCATAACCTCTGACATGTTTGTAAAATACCAGAAGGTAATTGAGGAAGTAAAGAAGGCCAAAATCGAGGAAGAGGAAAGATCAAGGTATATAGGGTGATTTGATGGAGAAGAGAAAAGTTAATGTGAACATAGACCACGGCGAGCCTGTATTCTTCACGGACAACGTGACAATTGTGCACAACCCTTCCAAGTTCGTGATAGACTTCACACAGTCAGCACCAAGGTTCGACAACATAGGGAACCAGCAACAGCAGTCTATTGTGATAAAGCACAGGACAATCATAATGGACCCTGTGCTTGCAAAGATGTTCCTTGACATCATAAAGGACAATGTCAAGAAATATGAGAAGCAATACGGGAAGATAAAGGTTGCCAAGGGAAAGAGACCGAGAAAGCTCGCCAAGGATACAGTAGAAGCAGAAAGCCGGTATATAGGCTAGGCGCCTTTGGTTGCCAGCTTTATATCCTCTTTCTTGACAGTCTTTCTTCCAGCATGGGCAGCAAACTTTACTGCTCTTTTTGAGATAGCTGTTGCATTTTCCATTAAAACGTCTGCAAGCTCCCTTGCTGCTGCATCGCTCACCCTTTCAGCACCAGCATTCCTCAATATGTCGGCCATGGGTGCTGCAGGTATTATGGAGCGTTTTCTTGGCATAACTATTTATTTGGAGTTATTTTATTTATATACTTATGCCGGGGAAGATACCACTGGAGAAGCATGGAATCGAGCATAGAAGGCTGAAAAGATCGCTTGGTCTTTTTGAACTCACAGCATATGGTGTGGGAATAATCCTTGGTGCAGGGATATATGCCCTGATAGGGAAAGCAGCTGCAATTGCAGGGCCCGCGCTCTGGATTTCCTTTCTCATAGGTGCTGTTGTTGCCTCGCTTACTGGCCTGAGCTATGCTGAGCTGGGCACGATGTACCCCAAGGAAGCAGCAGAATATGTCTACACTAGGAAGGCATTCAGAGGCAGGCGGCTTCCGTTTTTAATCGGCTGGCTGATAATCTTTGTTGCACTTGTTGCAGCTGCCACAGTATCATTGGGCTTTGGTGGTTATCTGGAGGCCCTGACAGGAATACCCATGGCTGTGGGTGCTGGTATCCTGATTGTTTTGCTTTCTTTGCTGAATTTCTGGGGCATAAGCGAATCAGCAAAGGCAAACATAGTGTTCACCCTGATTGAGCTTGGAGGACTGCTCCTGATAGTATTTCTTGGTGCTCCATATTTCGGAAGCGTTAATTATTTTGAGATGCCAATGGGCTTCGGGGGGGTCTTTGCTGCAGCTGTACTGATATTCTTTGCCTACATAGGGTTTGAGGATGTTGTAAATGTTTCTGAGGAAACAAGGGCGCCGAGAAGGATAATACCCAAGGCACTGATACTTTCCATAATAATAACAACAGTCTTGTATATCCTTGTTGCAATTGCGTCTGTGAGCGTATTGCCGTGGAACACTCTCGGGGTGTCGACTGCTCCTCTGGCTGATGTTGCCAATGCAGCCATGCCTGGCTCGTCCTTTGCCTTTTCCATTATAGCTCTTTTTGCAACAGCAAATACAGTGTTAATACTTTTGATAGTTGACAGCAGAATGATATGGGGCATGGCAAGGGCAGGGTCCTTCCCGAAAATCCTTTCCAGAATACATGCAAAGAGAAGGACGCCATGGGTTTCAATATTCACCATGATGTTTATTGCACTCTTGTTTGTGTCAGCTGGTGATATAAGGACAATTGCTGAACTCACGGATTTTGGTGCATTCATTGTTTTCATGGCCACAAATATTTCTCTTATTGTCTTGAGGTACAAAAAGCCCGGGATGAGAAGGCCCTTCAAGGTGCCTGGGAACATAGGAAGGTTGCCTGTACCTGCAACACTAGGAGCAATATTCTGCTTTGTAATGCTTTTCAACTTCGGGTTACATGTTGTATTGTCTAGTTTGGGTGTGATAGCAGCAGGATTCATAGTTTATGAGCTCATGCTAAGGAGAGGTATTATAAGATAATCAGATTTTTGTTGTGATCAATGGTTTTTCTCCCACCATTACTGTGTGCTCTGCCTGGGACACTGCTCCGCCTGAGACCTCCTTCAGAATCTTGTAAGGATAGATTGCACCTGTTGCAGTTAGTTGCCTCAGTGCCATCTCCTTTTTCATCCTTGGCAAATTAATCCATCTCTTTGCAAAGGGAAGCTTGCTGAAACTTGTCTTGCCGAGCTCCAGTATCTTCCTTGCTTCAGGCATCCTGGACGGCTTGTCAGCAATCCAGCGGAATATGAGTGCAGGCTCTGAGTCCTTTACAGCGCCTGCTCCTGATGTTGCGAACGGCTCGACTGCGTACACTTCCCCTTCCTCAAAGAACTTGGAATTGTTGTTCTTCACATTGGGTATGACATGTCCTGCATGCAGGTTATACCTTGCCAGGGAATGGCCTGTAAGATTGGTAACAGGATTGAAGCCCAGCCCCCTTGCTGTTTCCTCTACTGCAGCACCCACCTCTGCTATTGTTGTGCCGGGCACGAACATTGAAAGCGCTTTCTCAAGCATCTTCCTTGAGCACTCAATGAGCTTGTCTTCACCAGCAAGCCTTACTGTGATTGCATTATCACCAATATAGCCATCAACATGAACACCAACATCCAGTTTAACATAATCTTCTTTTTTTATTGCTGTCCTGTCATCAGCAGTTGGGCTGTAGTGCGCTGCTATGTCATTTATGGATATGTTCATTGGGAATGCTGGCTGTCCTCCCAGTTCCCCTATCTTCTCTTCTGTCCTGTCTACAATCTCAACTATAAGTGCCCCTTCCTTTACAAGACCCTTTGCATACTGCAGGGCTCTTGCTGCTATTTCCCCTGCTTTCTTGTACTTCTCAAGCATCTCCTTTTCCATTAAATCATGCCTTTAAGCCTTTCAAATACCTCTTGCCAGTTTTCCCTTGTCAGCCATATTACTTCCCCATATTTCCTGTATTCATCTATATAGTTCCTGTGGAGTGTGGCTAAAACCTTTTTTCTTGATTGAAGTATCTCCTTTATTTTCTTCTCGATTGCCTTTGAATATAACTCCATCTTGCCGATTTCATCTATCACAATCAGGTCAGCTTTCCTTTCTAGTGCTTTAATTCCTATACGCTCCAAGTCAGCTAGATTTACCCTGTACTTCGAGACTCTTGGACCGGTTTTCTGCTCTGTGCTTGCAAGAACACCTTCTTCCCTACTCTTTATATCGATTATCTTGAATCCTTTTCTTCCCTTATCCCTGATTTCCTCTGTTATGAAGCCAGCGACATCACGCTCCTTTACTAGTTCCTTTATTAGAGTAGTTTTACCACATCCAGGCTTTCCTGTTATAAATACTTTCTGGGCCATTCACTTTTTCGCCTTCTTTTTCTTCTTTCCCACAAGCTGCTCTTCTGTTATGTCGAAGACATTAAGCACCCTCAAAGCAGCAGACAACACCTGCTTGTTCGCATAATAATCAAAATCGATTTGTCTAAGTTTTACAGGATAAGGTTCTGCCCTATCTGAAAGCGAGCCTGCACCCTTTGTTATCACGAACCTTATCATCATGCCAGCCTCAATCTTGATTCCGCGTGCTTTCATTTTTCTTGCTGCCATTATGTGCGGGGCTTTTGCCTTGTACTCTCTTAATCTTTTTGTTAGCTGTACCTTTATTACAAGGTCATCAAGCTTTGCTTTTCCCTGTTTAAGCTCTTTGAGCACTTTCTTTGTATAGGCGACTGCCTTGTCTTTCTTTCCAAGAAGTATGTACTTCAGTACCTTCTTCTGTACGTTCTTTGCAAGGTTGCACCAGTCCTCTCTTCTGGTTTCAAATCCGCGTACAAACAGCTCACCCTTTGCGTCAATGAGAGCATATTTCTTTTTTGCACCTCTTCCTTTCTTTGTTTTCACAAAGATTCCACGTATATAATGTCCTTGGAACTCCAACTTTATTATTCCAGGAAGCTTCTTGTTGACACTGCTTAGGAATCTTTTTGCAGGTGCCTTTCCACATCTAAGAAAGACAGAATCTGTATCAGCATAAATAACTTCCAGTTTTCTTTTTTCTGCTTCACTTATTACCTTCTTTATGTAGAACCTGCCGAAAGCAGCTATTGATTCAGCTACCTTTACATTGTAGTAAGGGCTCCCGGGATAACCAAAATAACCATAAGTTATGTTTGCAGCAAGCTTTAGTTGCTGCCTTCTCTTTGCCAGCTTTTCATCATGTTTTCTTTTCAACATCTTCTTTAATTCCCATATTTCTTCCAGAATCTCCTTCAATTTCTTGGGTATCTCACCCTCTTTGTCTTTGCAGAACCATCTGTTCTTAAAGCCTGGAACATAATCCTTCTTCTTGCATGGCTTACAGAAGGTTTTCACGTCTATGTTGTGGGTTATTATTATACTTGGATAAAGGTTCCTGAAATCCAGTACAGTAAGGTTCTTGTATATACCTGCTTTTGGCTCCTTTACAAACCCACCCACATATTGTGTTACCATGAAAAAGATTTGTTATCAGTCTGATATAAAACTTTATTAATAACATATCTTTAATTTAAAGAGGGATGAAAGATGTTATCAAAGATACCAATTGACATCGGTAAGGTAAGAAAGGAGGATTTGGACAAGGAAATACTTAGAGCAGGTATTATAGCTGAGCTGGATGCCATAAACCTTTACGAGCAGATGGCAGAACTTGCTCAAGATGAAAACATAAAGAAGGTTCTCTTGGATGTTACAAAAGAAGAAAAAACACATGTCGGAGAGTTCCAGACCCTATTGCTTGAACTGGACAAGGAACAGGCAAAGGAGATGGAAGAGGGTAAAAAGGAAGTTGAGGAGATAAAAAGGAGGTGAGTAAATGGTTTTTGGTTTGTTCAAGAAGAAAAAGAAGAGAGCAGTGAAGAGAAGGAGGGTGGCAAAGAAGAAAGCAAGAAAGAAAGCAAAGAAGAAGGCAAAGAAAAAGAAGAAATGATTTAAGAGGGAAAACTAGTTTTTTGTTTTCCATAATCTTACTTTTTATTATGAAGGAGGCAGATTATATTGGTGATGAACATGGAAGAAACAAACAGGTTTTATGTCCTGCCAAAATTGTCTTTTGATTACAGGGAATTGGAGCCGCACATTTCAGGGGAGCAGCTCAAAATACACCATCAAAAACACCACCAGGGGTATGTAAAGGGTGCGAACGCGATATTTGGAATGCTAGAGAAGTCAAGGAAAGAAGGAAAGGAAATAGGTATGAAGTCAACACTGAAAGCACTCTCATTCAACATAGGGGGGCATATACTTCATTCACTGTTCTGGAACAACCTTGCACCCGAGGGCAAAGGAGGAAATCCGGAAGGGTCGCTGTTGGAAGCGCTGGAAAAGGAGTTCGGGAGCTTTGACAGATTCAAAGAGGAATTCAGCCAAGCAGCTGTTAGCGTGGAGGGCTCTGGCTGGGCAGCGCTAGCGCTTGATGAGAAAACCCAAAGACCAGTGATAATGCAGATAGAGAAGCACACCGTCAATACATACCCAACATTCAAGATATTATTGGTATTGGACGTATGGGAACATGCGTACTATCTGGATTACAAGAACGCAAGGGCAAGGTTCGTGGAAGCGTTCTGGAGCATTGTGAACTGGAATGAGGTAAGCAAAAGGCTGGAAGAAGCAATAGGCTAATTCTGGGTACTCACTTATAAGTGCAGACATCGGCTTTAAATACTCTACGAATTCTCCTACAAATTAAGGAGATTGCACCCGGCCTCTAGTATAAAGGAGGGGACAAGAATAGCCAAGCGAAGAAGAAAGAGAAAAGCAAAAGGTGAGTAGTATGATAGAATGGGACAATGACTATGAAGAAGAGCCAGAAGAACGTTCTGAAGAAGAGGAAGAATGGTAGACTTATTTTCAAAACCAGTTTAAGACTAATCAAAATTTTGCGGTGCACTTAAACGCACCGCAATTTTCTACCCCAATGGAGATTAACTTTTATATAAAGGAAGCGTATTTTAACCTTCGGAAACCCGCTGTGAATTGGGTGCTTTCATGGAAAACATTGAAGTCGAGTTGAGGAGCTTCATATCAAAGGAGCAGTACGAAAGGCTTTTGGAATTCTTCAGGCAAAACGCTAAGTTGGTTAAGGAAGACTATCAGGAAACATATTATTTTGATACAGAAGAAGACCTTAGGATTCAAAGAAGCAGGTCCTTTTCAAAGATATGGCTGAAGAAAGGAAGGATACCTGAT
>JBHIDR010000030.1:0-8021 GCA_046760225.1 Candidatus Aenigmatarchaeota archaeon | reverse complement strand
TGTAGATGCAATCAAGGCAATAAGAAAGGAAAAAGGAATGGTGTCCCTTGCAAAGTACCTCAGCACATGCAAAAGCCTGAAGGAGTTCCTTGAAAATGACCAGTACAGAAGGCTCAAGGAAATGCTTGATGAGGAGATAGACAAGCAGATAGCGCTTTTCGATCTTACTGCAAGCGGTGAAATCAACTTCTTCCAAATCAAGAGCAGGTACAGCATAACATCCATACTTTCCTCCCGGCTGTCTGACATCTACCCGAAAAGGACAATAATCACCTATACCAGGAAAGCAGGCATCTATAAGCTCAGCGGAAGGAGCCAGAAATACAACCTGGCTGAAGCCTTTGACAAAGCATCAAAGAACATAGGAAGGGGCGGCGGTCACCCAAAAGCAGCAGGCGCAACTGTCTCTGACATAGACCTTTTCGAGGCAAGGCTAAGAAAACTGCTAAAATAAATCACATTCCTTATCTGTTTCAGCTCTTTCATCGGGGCTCATATCATCATATTCTTTTTTGAATCTCTCTACGAGTTCTTCCTTCTTGCCTTTAATTATTCCCCTTAATGCAGGTTGTTTGTTGAGCATGTGTGCCACATATATGGCTCTTTTTTTATCGTAATCCATGACTAGGTATAAGAAACAAATCTTTTTATATTATTTCATCCTGGCTACGACAAATCCATGATCGCGCTCAAAGGGGTCAAGCATCTTCCAGTCAACTATCTTGAATGCATCAGCCCTCAGACTCTCAACCTCATCCTTCACAATCTCCTTAGGATTTGCAGTAACATCTATGCTCCTTGACTTTATTGCAAGAAGAATGTATCCTCCTTTCCTCAGGAACTTCCTTGCGTTCCTTATTGCAACCTGTGTCTGCTGCGGGTCTGCAATGTCGCAGTAAACCACGTCCACCCTCTCAATCCAGGAATACTTTTCAACAAGCCTGGCATCCTCCAGAATGGGGACAATATTGCCATACTTCTCTGCAATGGGAAGCAGTTCCTTGAAGCACCTGTCAGAGAACTCAACAGCATATATTATTCCGTTCTTGCCTATGATGTCAGCGAGGAAGCTTGAAGTATAGCCGTGCGCACAGCCGAGGTAGAGTATCTTGTCATCCTTCCTTATCGGGAACTTGCTTATGCCCTTTGCAATTGCAGCAGATGCCTTTGACCTGTTGGGGTCCCAGAGCCTGTAGCCCTTCACAACCTGCTCACCAAAAGGCCTCCAGCCCTTGAAGGTCGCCTTTGTGGCTATCTTTCCATCAACCAAAAACACGCCTGGAAATTTTTCCTTTGCCATCTAGCCTTCCCTTTCCATGGATTTTTTCGTGATTTCAAGTGAACAGCCCCTGTGCTCTGTGCAGAACTTCTCGCATGCCTCTGCATCTTTTTTCTGCGTATAATGGAAGCCGCACGCCTCGCACCTGAAAGCATCCTTTCCCTTAAAAGATTCTTCCTTTACCATTCAATCACCAACCAACCTCAATACATTACCATCCATGTCCTTGAAATCGGCAACCACCTCTCCCCATGAGGTCTTTTTTGGCCTGAAGAGGAATTTCACGCCCTTCTTCCTCAGTCTTTCATAATCCCTTTCAACGTCCTTTACCTCCAATAGAATTCCCATCTGCTTCCCTATAAGCTTTTTTGCATCCTTCCAGTTCAGCCCCCAATTGGCAATCGGCTTGCCCATGTCTATTTGCATACCGCCTAGGGAAATCAATGAGCACTTGTATTTTGGATAGTTCGCAATTATCTTTGCCCCGAGCTTGTCCCTGTACCATTTCTTTGCCTTGTTGATGTCTGAGACAAACAGCTGGTAAATGAATCTCATTCCTCTCCCCTTATCTCTTTGAGTTTCTTCTCAAAATCTTCTTTTAATTCTTTGCTTTTATCTTCTTTAGTATAGAAGTCTGCTCGAACCGCGATAGTGAGCTTGCTTGCCAACAGCCTTGCTATCTTCCCCTGAATTTCCCTCTTAGCACCGCTTATAGCAGGATGAATGAACAGGATTCCGAAGCGTGGCGGCCTTGCCTTTCCTTTTTTCCTTTCCTTCATGTACCGGAATAAAGCTTTCTCAGCCCCCAATAATTGCAGCTTGCTGCTCGGCATCTTTGCCATCCTCTCAAGGCTTCCTGCATGCGCGAGCAGCCTGGCTGCCAGAACACTGCCCAGAAGTGCGTTTGTGTTTGGCATCTCCTCAGGCACTACCCTGTTCAGGTACTTTTCCATCACGTCCCTGAGCATGTACAGCTTCCACAGCTGCTGCGCATATTCCTGCAGAATAACAACATCCTCTTCCTTCAGCTCCATTCCCATGCTTTTCTCGAATTCTTCAAATCTTTCCCTCCTGCCATACTTTGCCACCATCTTGGCAAATGACTCATGCTCTTTTATTGAAAGCTCAGGATAATGGAGCCCGAACCACTCGCGCAAGCGCTCGGACATCGTGTTCAGTATCTTGTCCATGTCATTGAGTGCAGATACAGCCTGTATTATGAGCTTGTCCCTCTTCTCTGTCCTTATCATCTTCATCTTTGCCAGCTCAGTCCCAACAGACGCTATGAACCTGTTGAGCTCTTCCCAGTTCTTCGCAAATCCCATCTCAACTGCCATTGTCCTCATGTTGTCCTTTAGGAACTCCTCAGCTTTCTTACCTCTCTTGCCGCCTGTCTTCCTTTTTATATCCTCCAGTTCTGGAAACTCCCCACCTTCTGCATATTTCTTCAGCTTCCCTGCAACCTCCCTGGGATCCTTCTTAAAAAGCACGTACTCCTTTATCTCACTGCCTTCTATTGCAAACACTCCTATGATACATGCTCCTATCTCAACTGCCATAAAAACACTTCTTACGATAACTATATATTTATTATACGTGATAAAAAGATTGATACCATGGGAAGAATCAGGACAAAGTTCATAAAGAACCTGTCAGAAGACCTTGTGGCAAAGTATCCTGGCAAGTTCAGCATTGATTTCAAGAAGAACGTGGAGACCCTGAAAGAGCTCAAGATAATAGAGGAAAAGTTCACCCGCAACAAGCTGGCCGGCTATATTGTCCAGACAATCAAGAAAAAGAAGTTCTAATTTCTCAAGCAATCATTAGCCTTTTTTCATAGTCCTCTTGTACATGTCCTCAAAGCCATTCTACAGCCTTAATACTTTTAAGTATTTTATAACTAGCGTCACAAATGGTTTCAAATTTCCAGCTATTGCAGACCTTATCCCTGAATAGTAACGTTGCCTATCTTTGTTTCTGATATCAATTGCTGGAAAATCATTCTTTAGCAGGATAAAGTTGAGCAGAAGCCGGCCCGTTCTGCCATTGAAATCGACAAACGGGTGTATCTGCTCAAATGCTGTATGGAAATATGATGCTACCACAACCGGATGATATCTTTTCTTATTGTTCTTATACCAACTGAGCAAAATTCCAAGTTCCTTTTCTACATCTTTCGGTTTTGGTGGAATCTCCCGGGCACCGCGTATATAAACTTGGGCCTTTCTGATTTTTCCAGACTCGTGTGAAGGGAGTATCCCTCTTGTCATGACTTTGTGCAATTTCAGGACAAAGGATTTGCTTATATCACCCTTATAACTAACCATCCAATCAAACGCAGCTTTGTGGTTCTCAGCAGCCCTTACATCACGGAGCGGCCTTCCGGGCGGTGTGATGCCCTCAAAAAGCACCATAGAGGTCTCACGGAGGGTAAGTGCTGATCCTTCGATAGCATTCGAATCGTATGTAAAGGTAGTGATAAACCACTCATAGTATTTCTCGCGAACAGTTTTGCTCTGTTTTGATAGCTTCTTGAAAGATGTCTTAACCTTTTCTAAAGCCTTTAAATCGGCTTCCGACACAAGTGTAAGCAACGGGTCTTTCGAGAACTGGTATTGCCGCACGCGCTGCCGAAGAACCCGTGAATAACGGGAAAGCTGTTTTGGCGACGGTTTCTTTTTGCCTACATATACCTGGATTTTTTTCCATTTCCCGTCGGTTCTGACATTGCTAGCTAGATAGAAGTAAGTTTTGCCCTTGACCAGCTTCTTTATCAGGTAGGCCATGTAAATAAGTTAGGTACCACGACTATTTAAATATTGTGGTTTGCTGTGCTACCTAACTTATGAAAATCTAAAGGTATTGGTGCGGGAGGCAGGATTCTCAGACCGTTTTTGGTGGAGCTTTTTTCCAAAAAGGTCCTTTGAACCTGCGAACGCACTAAGCGACAGGATCTTGAGTATCGCAATCATCTGAGCTCATCAGAACTCAAGATGTCCCTGCGCCTTAGACCAGGCTTGGCTACTCCCGCCTAGATAAAAAAGCGTAATAGGACTTTAAATAAGTGAAGAAAATGACGGGGACAGTGCCCCTCACTAAAAAATTTTTACAAGTCAGCTGGTCTGACGGTCTTCCTTCCGTTTGCCTTGCATCTCTTGACCGCGTCTCCAAGCAGTTCTCCGATCTTCTTGTCAAGCGCCTTCATGAAGTCTCCGGAAACCCTTATGCCCTTTGGCATGGAAGACTTGACAGCACTCTTGACTGCAAGAGCCTTTTTCTTTGCCATTCATTATCACCTCTTTTATCAGGAGCCTAAACCCCGTAAAATAGCTATATTCTGGTGTTTTTAAAGGTTTTCATGGTGTTTTCCATTTCTTCTTTTTCCTGTGCATTATCATCCTTTCGTACTTCCTTATGTTCTTGCCGAGCAAGGACTGCTCCTTCCTCAGGTATATGGTCATGATGTTACCCAGTGCAACAAAGAATATTATTATTCCTACCAGTGCGAAAAATACTGTGAATATTTTTGATGTTGCATGGGTCGGCACAAGGTCCCCATAACCTATTGTGGTGAGTGTGATTCCTGTGAAGTAAAAGGCATCAACCCATTCCCATCCTTCTATTGCCTGGTATATGATTGTGCCTGCAATAAGCAAAAGTATGATATTTGCAATAGCTATTGCCACAATTGTGTTCGGCTTCATAACCCAACAATTACTCTCTTCTTATTTATATTGATGATGGTGCCCCCAACGGGATTTTCAGACCGTTTTTGGTGGAGCTTTTTTCCAAAAAGGTCCTTTGAACCCATGTCAATGGCTGTCTTCTCTCATCGCAAAGCTCGATTCTTTCGAATCAATCGAAAGGCCATTATCCTTGACCGGACTAGACGATGGGGGCGCTATTTCTTCTTCCTGAGCACCTTTCTCTTTATCCTTCTCCTTTCCTCACGCAGCTTCTCTTCCAGTATGTCAGGCACTATATTGGCCCTCTGTATCCTGTACAATACATAGACCACCACCATGGCCACTATTGTGACCAACACAGCTGCCAGATACGTATATGCAAGCCCTTGTCCAGGCGGCACAAGCGTATTTATTGTCTCTTGGATTGCGTCGCGCCACACAAATGCTGTAACAAAGCCCAGCGCAGCTGTTATTGTGCCTATTATGACTTCCTTTACCCTGAATTCTGCTGCTGCTTGTTCAAACTTTGGCATAGAATATGATTGAATTCCAAGTTTATTTAAGCTTTTTTATTTCTAGTAAATAGACTCCTTCCTTGACCATTCTCAGCTCATGCACAATTCCGAGCTCCTTGTTCAGCTTTTCATAGCTCTTTTCCTGCTCTATGACCTTCTCAGGATTCTCGTCCTCATATATGACTTTCTCGGTCTTGGGGTTGTATATCTGGTAGGTCGTCTTTTCGCTTATCTTAGAAGTCTTGAACTCCTCCATGTCATCTATTCAGTCAGAAAAAGGATTTATATGGTGGGCCTACCAGGAATCGAACCTGGACCCCAACCGTGTGAGGGTTATGTCCTTTGGCGGCAAACCCTAGCGGGCGTTGCTACCACTAGACTATAGGCCCATGAAATGGCGCCGGGAGAGGGACTTCCACTCCACCTTCTCTAGTGGTGCTTTGAACCCTCGAATCCCGAAGGAAACAGACTTTCTACCCGAAAAATCGGTAGCAGGCCTGCGCCCTACCAGGCTAGGCGATCCCGGCTCATACTTTAACTTTATGCTCAACTTTATATATTTGCACGTCATTATTTATTGATAGCTAGGTATTTTTAAGGAGGTTTTGACCATGGCAATCACAGTAAAAAAGGCAACAGAGATGTTCGGTAAGGACGTATTCACGAACAGAGGAGCTTACTGCGGAAGGATTTCTGACCTTAAGGTGAACATGGAGAAGTTCAGGCTGCAGTCCCTGGTGCTGGATGTTGCAAAAGGAAGCTTTCTTTCAGGACTTATCGGAGGCAAAAAAGGCATAATCGTGCCCTATCAGTACGTTGACTCAGTAGGCGATGTGGTGATAATAAAGCACATCTCAGCCCCGGCAGCTGAGGAACCAGAAGAAAAGGTCGAGATGTAGTTCCCCTTAGTCTCCTTTTTTCTTGATTTTGCATTTCTTAAGCTATTTCCTGGCCTTTTTTATGCCTGCCATTGTGGCATATATCAGCTTCCCTGCCATGAGCGCATATATGCCTGTTATGTCGCTCTTGATTGGCGTGAACTCCACAAAATCAACAGCAACCAGCCTGTCTGCAAGGCTCCTTATTGCTTCTGATGCCTCTGCAAAGCTCAGGCCCATTGGCTCAGGGTTGCCCACGGTATGTATCACAGAAGGGTCAAGAACATCAAAATCAACAGAAAGATAGACCCTTCCCTTTATCCTTTCCAGCTCCTTTTTATCCCTCACTATCCTTATCTTGTTCCTCCTGATGAACTCATGCTCCTTTCTGGAGGCCACCCTTACACCGTACAGTATCACGTTCCCGGCTCCCACTTCCTTGACCAGCCTCCTCACAATCCCGTCATGCCCTGCTGAGTCCTCGCAATCAGGATGCGCATCCATTACAACCACCTTGTCCGGCCTTACTGCTTTCACACCAGCCAGTGTTATTGTGTGCTCGCCTCCCATGATTATCGGGAGCTTCTTTGTCCCCCTGAGCCTGCTGCCTACTTCCCTTACCATCTCTTCCAGGCTGTCAGCCTCAACATCCCCAAGGTCCTCTATAAAGGAATTGCCCAGCTCAACACCAAAGATAAAGGTCTCTAGCTTTGGGAACACTGCCCTGAGAAAAGACGGTGCCTGGCCAGCACCCCTCCTCAGGCCCTGTGTCTTGTCAAAACAAACACCCAATAGTGCAAAATCCATAAAACTATATACTTGCGTCAATTTTAAAAATAGCTTTGAACAATAGTTAGACGTGGTATAATGGTATTAAAGGGTCTTCTGAAGGGCAAACCAAAGAAAAGGCCAAAGCCAAAAAAGAAGAAGGTTAGGAAAGCCAAGCCAAAGAAAAAGGTCAGAAAGGTCAGGCCCAAGAAGAAGGCAAGAAAGGCCAGGAAGAAGAGAAAAGCCAGACCAAAAAGAAAGGTCAGACCGAAGAAAAAGGTCAGGAAGGTCAAGAGAAAAGTCAGAAAGCCAAAGAAGAGGAAGGTCAGGCCAAAGAAGAAGGTCAAGAGGAAGGTCAGAAAGCCCAAGAAAAAGCCAAAGAAGAAGGTAGTCAGGAAAGTTGTGAAAAAACCAAAGCTGCCGCCAATTGAAAAGATGCCTGACAAGAAAGCATACGAGCTTGTGAGAACAGCCAGAATACCTGTTGTCAAGACAGTGTTCTGCAAGAACGAAAAACAGCTCACCGAAGGTCTGAAGAAAATAGGCCTGCCCGCTGTGTTGAAGGTCTCTGGAACCACAATAATCCACAAAACAGAAGTTGGTGGAGTGATCAAGGTTAAATCAGCTGAGGAAGCAGCAGATGCCTTTGCCAAGCTCATGAAGATAAGGAATGCAGAAGGCGTTCTAATCCAGAAGCATGCCTCGGGAATCGAGCTCATAGTAGGCGCAAAATCAGACCCCCACTTCGGTCATGTTTTATCAATCGGCCTCGGAGGCATCTATGTTGAAGTGTTAAAGGACGTTGTGTTCAGGGTATGTCCCATAAACGCAAAGGCAGCCGAAGAAATGGTAGGGGAGCTCAAGGGATATGATATCCTAGCTGGTGTGAGGGGAG
>JBHIDR010000029.1:0-9792 GCA_046760225.1 Candidatus Aenigmatarchaeota archaeon | reverse complement strand
AAACCCTCTTGATAATTCTTATTATGAGCATATCCCAATTGACAAATGTTTTGAAATTGGAAAAAGATTCATGTACTACATCCTTGATTTTAGGTTCAGGAAAGAGGTTGAAAAGGCAACAAAAGCAATGAGGAAATTTGAATTAAAGGAGATTGATCTTCGTCTTACTTGTGCTGATGTCAGGATGGATGATAACGGTATCTTTCATTACAGGAACTTTACTTCTGGGAGAGACGGGAAGCAATTCTACGCATCTGAGGAAAAAATCCCTTCAAAAGAATACTCCTCTATCCAGGATATGGTAAAGATTATGGAATATAACGAACAGATGATTGATGGCTTGGGTGGTGGACCTGGAAGTTGTTACCTTTCAGAAAAGGATCTGGTAGTCAGAGCATTTGAAAGGCCAAAGAAAGCTATCAAGAGAGAAATCAAGGAAAAGATAGGCAAAGAGGTTGATGAGGTGTTTGAATGAAAAAGTATGTTTTGATTGAGGAATACGAGGAAGAAGAGCAGAGAGGTTCGTATTATACAGACTATGCTGTGAGATCCTTCCCCACAGAGGACAAGCTGATTGATGCATACTTGAAGGGTCCCCAGCATGACGGGAAACTCTATGCAGGAAAACTGCTCGAGGTAAAGGTAGGTGTTAAAGAATGAGTAGCAAAACAGTAAGAAGACCAATAAAGGACTATGGTGCAGGAGAAGAGGTTCCTGAGCTAGAGGAAGCCGAAGTGGTTTACGAGGAAAAGGAAGAAAAGGACGATGTATATGAGAAGCCCAAAGAGGAGACTTACTTCCTCATTGAGGAGTTCAAGACTTATGAGCGTTATTATGGAGAGACAACAGAATATGATGTTCGTTTCTGCAGCGAGATGAGTGAACTTAAGAAAATGATTCTTGAAGGAGCAAAACACAACGGAAAGCTCTACGCTGTTAAAAAATTAGAATTGAATGTTGAGGTGATTGAATGAGTGAAATATTGGTTGCAAACTTGATTGACTGGTCAAAGTCCTTTGTGGATGAGAACGGAACCTTTTATTGCGGTACAACTGAAGAGCAAAAGAAAAGGGCAGTAGATGTTGTAAATGAAGCTGATTTGGTGATATATGAGGCAGACCTGCATCCGGTATTTGCAGATGAATTCTCAATAAACAAAGGGTTATATCCTGCACATAATCTGCCAAAACCTTGGGAATATGAGCCAGATTTTGTGTATAACATAGCACCTAATGGAGAGAATCAGAAGCTAGGAGACAAGACACTTAGCCCCCAGCTGACAGAAACAATAAGGGAGTGTCTTAAAAAGAGGAAAACAGGAATAATTGTTCCAAAGGAAGTATATTATCAGGGCGGTGTTGAGAAAGCGTTCTGCAAACCAGAGGACATAGAAAAAACATTTGAAGCAAAGATAATTACATCTGATCAGTTTTACCATGCAATAGGATATCATGACTACATCATTGCACCTAAGAAGTACTTTGATGCAACAAGGCTTGACAGCGATATGATGTTGCCAAAGAAAGTGGATGAGGGAATACCTTCTGTGAACTATAATGTGTTCTCGCTCCTGAAGCAAAAATGGCTTACATTTCCTTTGGACTATAAGATGACATTTGTGAACACAGGGGTTGTTGAAGGAATCTGCAGGCTGCACACATCTATCGGCCTGAAGCAGATGTATCCTAAGAGCCGTGTGATAAACCTTACAGATGCAACAACACCGCTCTCAGGGATAGGTTTGGGATATGAAACAGCCGAGCAGTCAAGGGATGCATGCACCAGGGTATGCAAGGACATTGGAGTAGAGTACATGAGCACTGACGAGTTCCTGAAGGAATACGGGGGTAGGAGGGAATGAGAAGTCCAAGTGAACTAAAAGATCAGTATAGAAGTGACCCAATGGAGGCACTTCTTCTTACTGAAGAAGAAATAGGAGAAGCAAAGGAAATAATATATTCGTTCATAAAAGGCTTTGTTAAGAAAGGAGTGATCGGGCTTAGTGGAGGAATTGACTCTTCCCTTGTCGCGTACCTTTCTGCAGAAGCAATAGGACCAGAGAATATCTATGGCCTTATAATGCCTTCTGACTCAAACACAGTGGAAGATGAAATATATGCTAAAGGAGTAGCGCTGGACCTTGGAATTAAATATGATGTAATAAACATAACACCTGTCGCGGAGTCATTCAGTAAGTCAAGCGAGTACTTTAATGATAGGTTATCAGTTGGAAACCTAAAAGCAAGAATAAGGATGTGCTATCTTTATGGTTATGCAAACAGCAACAGTGCGCTTGTAATAGGAACAGACAACAAAACAGAGGGCGAAATTGGTTACTTCACCAAGTATGGTGATGGTGGGACTGACATTAATCCGATTGGTGACCTTTACAAAACACAGGTCAGGCAGGTTGCAAAAGACATTGGTGTTCCAGAGATTATAATAAATCGTGCCCCAACAGCAGGATTATGGGATGGTCAGACAGATGAAGATGAGCTCGGAATAATTTACGAGCTTCTGGACAAGATACTCTTGGGTCGTGACTTGGGATATACAAAAATGACTGTTGCAAATGTGTTGGAAATTGATTTAGAGAAGGTAGAGGAAATTGAAAGAATGAGAAGTTCCACATACCATAAAAGAAGTATGCCCCCATCACCTGAGGTATTTGGAGGAGGTGAAGAAGCATGACCAGAGGACTGTTCGTGGGCAGGTTCCAGCCCTTGCACAAGGGTCATGTCAAGGCAATTGAGAATGCGCTCAAGGAGGTTGATGAACTGATAATAGGAATAGGAAGTTCGCAGTTCGCTTACACCAAGGATAACCCTTTCACCTGTGAGGAAAGAGTGGAGATGATAGAGAGAAGTGTCAAGGGAAATTATTCCATATATGCTGTACCTGACACATATGATTATCCTGCTTGGGTAAGGCATGTCGAGTCCCTTGTGCCCGAGTTCGATGTTGTTTATTCTGGAAGCATGATAACAGCAAGTCTCTTCAGACAGGAGGGTTATGAGGTCAAGGAGCTTGAAAAACTTGATGGGATAAGTTCCAGCAAGGTGAGGGAGCTTATGGTGTCAAGGGGAGATTGGAGATCGCTCGTGCCTGAAGGAACAATAGAGGTTATGAAGAAAAGCCATGGCGAAGATAGGATGTTGTACATGTTCATGAACTACAAGTATCCTATGCCTACTATGACAGTTGATGCAATAATCAATTACAATGGCAGCTTTGTCCTGATAAAGCGTGGCAATGTGCCTTTCAAGGACATGTATGCACTGCCCGGAGGTCATGTCGACAAGGGAGAGAAAGTAGAGAATGCAGTTATCAGGGAAGTGAAGGAAGAAACAGGCCTTGACTTTAAGATAAAGGGCTTCCTCGGCGTGTACAATGAGCCAGGAAGGGACCCAAGAGGATATTATGCGACCCTAGTATTCTATGGTAAAGGAAAAGGGGAACTAAAGTCAGGTGACGATGCAAAAAGCGTGCACCTGAGAAAGAACATACCCGAGGAAATGGCCTTTGACCACAAGAAGATATTGCAGGATTTCCTGGAGGTGAAGAAAAATGATTGAGCTGTATTATGTTCCAGAAAAGGTTGGTAAGGAAGAGGTTGAAAAAGCAGAAAGCTCCATAAAGAGGTACAAGAATCTTTCTGTAAGAGCAGACTCAGGATTCTATGAGGACGTAGTTGTTGCACTTGGAGGTGATGGTACATTTCTTTCTGCTCTTAAGAAGCCAGGAAAGTATGTTCTTGCTATACCAAAGGAAGGTTCTCTTGCCTTCATTTCAGACAATACTCTTGATGATCTTGAGGAGTGCCTTCAGAAAATAAAGAAGCATAGTTATGAGGTAAACAAGATAGTGCAACTGCAAGCTTTCCTTAATGGGAAAAAAGTAGGTAATGCACTAAATGATGTTTACATAAAGGCAACCAAAAAGACAGTTGACTATGAAATTGACTTTGGGCATGACAGGTTCAGAGCAAGAGGTGATGGTGTAATTGTTTTCACGCCCCTTGGTTCAACAGGCTACAGTCATTCTGTGAGAGGACCTAAGGTTGACTGGGACGCTGAAGTCATGGGAATATCCCAGATAGCTAGCTGTTCTTTCAATGACGATCTTCCTTATATAATACCCAATGATAGGTCGGTCGGAATCGAAATAAGGAGAGGAGTAGGAGACCTCTATTGTGACGGTGAAGAGCCGTTTCCTGTCAAGCCAGGAGATGTCATATCAGTAAGTGTGAGGCCAGAATATTATTCATATCTGATTCGGGTCAACAAGGAAGCTGTTTCAGAGAAGATATTGAAGAAGCAGATTGAAGCAGTCGAGAGATATAAAGAAAGGACTTAAAGGTTTGTAGTCTAATGGAGAATATGACGAAGAAGATAATAATAGACACTGACATAGGCGTTGACATTGATGACACAATAGCTCTTGCAATGGCTTGCTTGTCCAAGGATGTAGAGATAAAGGCAGTGACAACAGTCTATGGTTATGTGGAAAAGAAGGCCAGGATAGCAAGAAAGGTGGCTGATCTTTGTGGTATTGATGTTCCAATAGCCCCTGGTGAAAGCAAACCAAGGAGCAATGTAAAGGTACCTCTGACAGACCTGGAGGACAGGATGCTTCCAGAATGCCCTGATATTGAGTTCAAGAGCTATGCCCCTGAGCTTATAGTCTCAAAGATAATGGAGAACAAGAACAACATTTACCTTGCGTGCCTGGCGCCGCTGACAAACATAGCAAAGGCCATTGAAATCGAGCCCGAGATAACAAGCTATGTCAAGGAAATATACTTCATGGGTGGAACCTCAAAGAGGAAGAAACCGAGTCACAACATAAGGTCAGATGTAAAGTCTGCAGACATTGTTCTCATGTCAGGGATACCAATGACACTGGTCTCCACTGAGACATCAAAGAAGGCCTATTGGACACCAGAAGAGCAGGAAGAAATAAGAAAACTCAACCCGCCATTGACAGACTTCATCTACAGGCAGGGCAAGAACTGGCTTGAGCTTGCCAAGAGGGACCTTGTATACCTTTATGACCCTCTCACAATCACAACAGCAATCACAGACGAGTTCGTGAAGATGGATAATTTCCATGTCAGCATGACAAAGGGGGGCAGGTATGCTGGCAGGACACACATAAGGAAGGACAATACCTCTCATATAAGGTTCGTATATGATGTTGATGTTGACGGTTTCAAGAAATATGTCAGGAACGCGCTGAAACCTTTATAAATAGTGTAATACCAACACTATTATTATGGTAAGCAAAGCAGAAAAGGAATTTTTGAAAAAGTATAAGGTTGAAAGATATGAAAGGCCCTCGGTTGCAGTTGACATCCTGGTCTTCACAATAAGGGAGGGCAAGCTGCATATTCTTCTGATAAAGAGAGGGACCCATCCTTTCAGGGACATGCTGGCGCTTCCAGGCGGTTTTGTTGGAATAAAGGAAGACCTGAGGGATGCTGCAATGAGAGAGCTGTTCGAAGAAACAAATGTGAAGGGAATCCATATTGAACAGTTCCAGACATTTGGCAAGCCTGACAGGGATCCCAGGACAAGGGTGATAACAGTTGCCTACATAGCGCTAATAAACTCTGAGAACATCAAGCTGCTTTCAAGGGCAGATGCTGCAGATGCTTTCTGGATATCCATAAAAAAGATTCCAAAGAAAATAGCCTTTGACCATAAAAAAATAATAAAGCAGGGCCTGGGATATCTGAGGGAAAAGCTGGAGCAGGGCTCTCCAATAGCTTTCCAGCTCCTTCCTTCATCCTTTACACTTTCCGAACTCCAGAAGACATACGAGATAATTCTTAACAAGAAACTGGATAAGAGGAACTTCAGGAAGAAGATACTTTCCCTCGGTATTCTAAAACCTACCAAGAGGAAGAAAAAGGGAGTTCACAGGCCAGCCCAGCTGTACAAGTTCAAAAGAAAGGGTTGATATGAGAAAGTATGCAAGGATAAAGAGAAGGAAGGAGGAGCAAAGGAAGATAGCAGGGGAAAGGATAAAAATCCTGAAAAGAATGATAAAGCAGGAGCCTGACTTTGCACCCAGGTACAGGGAGCTTATTTCTAAGATAAGGAAGAAATACAGGATAAAAGATAAAAAGGACGAAAAGTAAGTTTTTTAAACATTAATGCATAATAAAAGGCTGATTGGAATGGTAGCATTAAAGGATGTAAAGGCTGACATTATGATAAAGAGGATAGCTGAAGAGCTAAAGAAGGTGGAGGAAATAAAGCCCCATCCTTCCTGCTTGTTCGTAAAGAGCGGAGTAAGTGTGGAAAGGCCTCCCATGCAGCCTGATTTCTGGTACATAAGGGCTGCCGCAGTACTCAGGAAGGTTTATCTGAATGGTCCTGTAGGCACCCAGAAGCTGAGGACAGCCTTTGGTGGAAAAAGGAACAGGGGCCATAAGCCCTCGCACCACAAGCCTGCAGGCGGAAAGTTCATAAGAATGATGCTTCAACAGCTCGATGCAGCTGGTCTAACAGCAAAGATTGACAAGCCAAGGAAAGGCAGGATGGTCACCCCCAAAGGGCAGAAGTTCCTGGAAGGCCTTGCAAAGGGGATGTGAATGGAAGTCAGTCCAGAGCAGCTGGAAGCAATGAAAAAGGAGATCCTGAGGAAAATACTTGACAAGGACGCATTTGAGAGGATGTCAAGGGTGAAGATGGCAAACCCCATGCTTGCATCGCAGCTGGAAGTCTACCTCATCCAGCTGTTCCAGTCAGGCCAGCTCAAGGAGACCATAACCGATGAAAAGCTGAAAAACATATTAAATACACTGACAGAAAAGAGAAAGACAAAGATAAGGCGAAGATGATGACAGCAGAACTAAAGAAAATTACATTAAATGACCTTAATGGCAGCGACGATTCAGTACACATGCTGTCAGAAGCAGTAAAGGATATGATAGACAAAGAAATGACCGAATATGAACTGGATGACGGAAGAATGATTTATAAAAGGGAAGACGGTTTTTACGTAACAAAGAAGTGATTGTATGGGAGCAACAAAAAAGGCAACAAAGAAGATAAGGCTCATAGCAGCTTCAAAGAAGAGGGGGGCCCCGAGATGGGCTGACCTCAAGAAGTACGGGAAAAGGGCAAGGACAAGGAGGATAAGAGGCGTAAGAAAGAAGCACTGGAGAAGGGGAAGGCTCAAGGCGAGGTAAATGGCAGAATGCCCAAACAGAGAAAGGAACGAGCAGAACTGTCCGTGCCCTGAGACAGATTGCAGGAGGCATGGCATATGCTGCGAGTGCATAGCATTCCACAGGAACAGTACAGCATGGCCAGAGCCAGCATGTTTGAGATGATATTATGGCAGAAGAAAAGCTCTTCACAATACCGCTCCGCAGTGCCTTCCTTAAGGGAAGGAAGAGAAGGGCAAAGAATGCCACAACAATAGTGAGAAAGTTCCTGCAGAAGCATATGAAATCAGATGCTGTGAAGATTGGTTCGAGCATAAACCATGCTGTCTGGGCAAGGGGCATACAGAAGCCTCCGCGCCGGGTAAGGGTACATGCTATCAAGGAAGAGAATATTGTTTATGCTGAGCTCGTTGGAACAGAGATAAAGCCTCCGGCAAAGGAGGAGGTAAAGAAGAAAAAGGAGAAGAAGAAGGAGAAAAAGGAGAAGATAAGGGAGGAAAGGAAGGAAAGGAAGAAGAAGACCCTTGAAGAGGAAATAAAGGAGGAAAAGGAAGCATCAAAGGGCATAAAGAAAGAGGAAAAACCAAAGGAAGAAGCAAAGGAGGAGAAGCCAAGGGAAGAGAAGAAGGAAGAAGCACCCAAACAAAAAACTTTAAGTTCTTAGTACTGCAAATTCTGGCATGCCTGAGATGAAGTTTGCAAGAATGGATTTCAACGCAGACCCCAACATAGGGCTGTATGGCTGGTCCACTGATAGCTACTGCTTTCTGGGTTTTGGGCCTGCCAAGAAGGCAAGGCAGAAAATAGAGAAGATACTGAAAGTAAAGGTTCTCTCATCAACTGTTGCAGGAACAGAGCTTTCCGGCATATTTGCTGCTGGAAACTCCTCTGGTATTGTGCTCACGAAACTCATAGAGAAAAACGAGCTTGCAGGCCTCAAGAAGCTGTTCAAGGGCTTAAACCTCATTGCCATACCATCAAAGGAGACAGCAATAGGGAACATGGTCCTGTGCAATGACAAGGCCGCATTTATATCATCAAGGCTCAATAGGTACAGGAAGAAGATTGAGGACTGTCTTGGCTGTGAAACAGAGGCAGGCACCCTGGGTGGAATGGAAATAGTGGGCTCTGCAGCAATTGCAACAAACAGGGGCTGCCTTTGCCATCCCGGTACCAGTGAGGAAGAGTTAAAAAGTCTGGAAGAACTATTGAAAGTAAGGGTTGATGTTGGGACAATGAGCTTTGGCTCACCCTTTGTGAAGGCAGGCCTGATAGTCAACACCAAGGGCATGCTCACATCGACCATGAGCACAGGCCCTGAACTTGGCCGTGCTTTCGAGGTGTTCGGGGAGGATTGATATGGACAAGGATGCACAGCAGAAACTGATGAGGTTCCAGGTTTTGGAATCAAACCTCTCTATGGTCAGAAACAAGCATGAAGAAGCATTGAAGAGGCTGGGAGAGCTTGAAGTGACCAGGCGCACAATAGAAGAACTTAAGGAGGTAAAGCCGTCCGCAGCACTGATTTCCATTGGCTCAAACAATTTTGTGGAAGGCAAGATGGGAAATACAGACAGCATAATTGTGGGAATTGGCAGCGGAGTTGCTGTCAAAAAGAAGAGGGAGGACGCCCTAAGGATAATTGACGGGCACGTAAAGCAATTGAGCAACGTGATAGGCGAGCTGGCAAGGGACGAGCGCAAAATAGTGGAAGAGCTGCAGAAACTGCAGTCTGAACTCCAAAAAATTTCTAAAGGGAAATAAATGTTCGGCTTTCTAAAGAAAAAGCTCAAAAAAAGCATAGAAAAGATTAGTTCTGCTGCTAAAAAGTCTGAGGAGGCAGCTGAGGAGGTGCCTGTTGAGAAAGCGCCCATTGAACAGCCAGAACTGATAGAGGAGGAAGCAGCCCCGCAGATGCCTGAAGAAGTGCCAGAGGAGGTAAAGGAAGAGATTGTTGAGGAAGCAAGGGAAGAGGCAAAGGAAGAGAGGGAAGCAGTAAAGGAGGCTGTAGAGGAAAAGGCAGCAGATGCTGCAGAAGAAGTGGCAAGGGAAGAGATAGCAGAAGAGGAACTGAAAGAAGAGAAGCCACTGGAGCCTGCTGTTGGGATGATGGAGGAAGTAAAACCAGAGGAAAAAAGGGGCATACTTGAGAAAATAGGGCTCAGGAAACCTAAGATAATAAAGAGAATAAAAAAGGCTGTAAGGGAAAAGGTCATAGAGGAGGACGATATAAAAGGAGCGCTGGATGATATACAGACTTCCCTTCTTGAATCTGATGTTGCACTTGAGGTTTCTGAGAAGATAATGAAGGACCTGAAGAAAGCGCTAGTGGGCAAGTCAATACCAAAAAAGCACATAGAGACAGTTGTCATGGACAGCATCAGGAACAGCCTATTAGAAGTCCTGAAGCTCCCTGATATTGATGTGCTGAAGCTTGCAAGAACCAAGAAACCATTGAAAATAATCTTTCTGGGCTTCAATGGCACAGGCAAGACAACAAGCATAGCCAAGATGGCCCACATGTTCAAGCAGAACAACCTGCGCAGCATACTGGCTGCTGGTGACACTTTCCGTGCCGCATCCATAGAGCAGCTGGAAGAGCATGGAAAAAGGCT
>JBHIDR010000028.1:0-9836 GCA_046760225.1 Candidatus Aenigmatarchaeota archaeon | reverse complement strand
CTCGCCCTATGTGCAGAAGATCGACATCAGCACAGTGAGGGTGGAGCTGGACGAAGAAATGAAAAAGGTGCAGCAAAGGCTAAGGAGTGTTCTGAAGAACAGGCTTGAGAAGTTAAGCAAGTATACGGAGCACTGCAGGAGCAAGAGGGACCTGCTCGAGCTGCAGAAGAAGGTTTCGAAAAAGCTACAGAGGGAAAGGAACCCTGTTTATTATTTCATTGTGTCGCATGCAGCAGAGGCAATAAAGATATGGCATGCACTGGAGCTCCTGGAGACACAGAGCATATCTGCCACCAAGCTCTATTTCGACAGGGTGGCGGATGGCAAGTCAAAGGCAACAACAAGAATGCTGGGAGATGAAAGGATAAGGGATGCGATATTGATGGTGCAGTACATGAACTCCCAGGGAAAGGAACATCCAAAGATGGAGAAGCTAAAGGAAATAATCGAGCAGAGCATAGCTGCGAACAGGGATGTTAAGATAATAATATTCAGCCAGTACAGGGACAATATTGACAGGATATACAGGACACTGAAAGAAATAGATGGGTGCAGGCCAGCTGTGCTCATTGGCCAGGCAAAGACAAATGATAAGGAGAATACTGTCTCAAGGGGACTGAAACAGAAGGAGCAGATAGAAGTGATAAAGGACTATGAGGCCTATATCTACAATGTTCTGATTACAACATCAATTGGTGAGGAAGGGCTTCACCTGAGCTCTGCTGACATGGCAATCTTCTATGAGCCAGTGCCATCAGAAATAAGGACAATACAGCGGCGCGGGCGCGTGGGGAGGACAAAGGTCGGCAAGGTCATATTCCTTCTCACAAAGGACACAAGGGACGAGGGATATTACTATGCTGCAAGAAGAAAGGAAAGGAAGATGAAGGAAATACTAACAGACATGCAGGAAGGAATGGGACAGAGAAATCTAGAAGACTTCTGATTCTGGTTCAAGGTCCAAAGAGCTTTGAACTTCCCTTACGGGTTGTCTGGATTAATGTCCGAAGACATTTTTCCTACTCTTCAGACTTCCTCCCAGATACACAAAATTTCGATTTTCGGATATTTAAGTGTTTCGATTTATATTCTTGCAGGATTATTTGTTATTATGGAAAAGAAGATAGTGATATTCGCTGATACAAGGGAGTTCAGCAGCGAGGTTGTGATATTTCTTGCAAGGCATGACTGTACGGTAAAACAGAAGATGCTGCATGTTGCAGACTATCTTGTGTCTGACCGGGTTGCCATCGAGAGGAAGACAGCTGCAGATTTTGTGAGCAGTGTGATTGACCAGAGGCTGTTTTCCCAGGTAAAGAGGCTGAAAGAGAATTTCGAGAAGCCTGTGCTGATAGTTGAGGGAGACAACATCTATGAGAGGCTGAACCCGAATGCAGTAAGGGGCACAATTGCCTCACTTGTGCTGGACTTCAATATCCCCATAATATGGACAAGGGATCCTGGTGAAACAGCTGGGATGATATTCTGGCTTGCAAAGAGGGAGCAGATAGATGAGAAAAGAGAGGTTGCAATAAGAGGGGAGAAAAAGGCAATGAGCGTACCAAAACAGCAGGAATTCATTGTTGCTGGCCTGCCAGGAGTATCAAATAAAAGGGCAAGGGCCCTGCTCAAGCACTTCAAGACACCTTCGGCTGTTTTTTCTGCTGAGGAAAAGGAGCTGGTGAAAGTAGAGGGCATAGGCAAGAAAACAGCAAAGAATATAAGAAAGCTCCTTGAAACCAAGTATAAGAGGGAAAGGAAATGAAGAGAATCATTGTTTTCATTATAATATTGGGGATGGTGGGTTCTGCTTATGCCCAGTGCCAGCCATGCCCCCAGCCCTCTGACTGGTCAGACTGCAAGGACAATGAGCAGACAAGGTTCGTGTATACGTGCAATGAGAGCACTGGTTTCAACTGCATTGGTAATGTTGAGACAAGGGGATGTGGGGATACTACCCATGTTACAGCGCTGTGGATAATGTTTTTGGGCATAATTATCGGTCTTATTGCAAGTGTTTTGCTTCTTCTTAAAGCTAGAAAGAAGCTTTAAATATCTAAAATTTGTAATTATTCATAGATTCACATGGCAAAGAGGAGGTCTAAACCTAGAGCTAGACAGGGAACCAGGAGAAAAAGGGCAAAGAGAAGAAAAAGAGCTTCTAAGACAGTGAATCCTGTCCCTTATCTGTGGGCAGCTGTTGCAGTACTGCTTGTTTTCGGGCTTTACACCACAGCCCCAACAGGCTATATAACAGCAACATCAGCTCCAACAATGTTCGCACCATGGACAGAGTATCAGGGCGCAGGCCAGGCAGGATATACAAGGGACACGGGTCCGGATGAAGCAGTCCTAGCATGGAGAAATTACAATGTAAGGGTAAAGGGCACACCTATTTATGATGGAGAAAAAATCTGGGTAAATACAAAAGATAAAATGATTTCTCTGAACAATAGGGGAGAAGTAATAGATGAATTTTATTGGACACACCTTCTTAAATTCTCACCTACAAAAACAAAGATATACCAGTATGTTGAAACCGTAACATATCCTTACTACAAGTATGTACCGCACGATGTTCTAATATTCATGAGCACGGCGGGAAGTGTCTGGATTATGGATACTGAAGCAGGGGAAGCTCTAAGGTCTATCGCGAGCAAAGACATTTCACCTCCTGTTACAGACGGAAACTCGATTTTCCTTGTGGCTCCGAATGGAAGGCTTGCAAAATACCGCTCAAAGGGTCTTACACAGGTATGGGAATACCAGCGGTACGAACAAGTAGATAAGAAATTTGCAGTTGCAATTGAGCTTTGGGATCATGAATTGGGGAGGCTCGAAAGCAAAGCGTATCAGACAACAGGAAAATTCCACGACGTCAAAGTGGGTGGAGGCCCTACTTTAAAAGGAGGCTATATTTATTTTGTTTCAGAAACTACCAGTCCTGAAAAGGGAACATTAAGCAGGCTTTACAAGCTCAGTGCAACACAGGATGTGAAACTCCAGAAAGGTGACTGGTACAAGTATGGCTGCTTTAATTTCGGACCATGGTATGCTCCTGATCCTGATTGTGGATGGTTCAAGAACTGGCAAATAGAGGACAACAGATGGACACAGCCCAAATTTATATGGAGAACAGATGAATTAACAGGAGCAGTGCAGGGCGCGCCTGTTGTTGTTGATAACAGGATATATGTTGCAACTGCCCTAAGACTCTTTGCTTTTAATGACATGGGTGATAAGAAAGAGAAGGCATGGGATACCTATTTTGAAGCAGGGAAGCAGCCCACTGTTTACAGAATATCCTCCAGAGAGCATGTAATATATGCAATTGATCAAAATGGTCAAATAAATCTGTTCAACCATGTAGGAAAGCTGATCTGGTCTTCTGAAAATACCTATAAAAGTATTGAAGGACCTGTTGTTGCTGCAGGCACATGGCCAAATGTCATTGTTTATGTCAAGGCAGCTGGTAAGGTTCATGCACTGGATGGTGGGCCTGATGGAGGAAAGGAACTCTGGAGCAGTGAATATATCGGTACGGATGGAGGTTTACCAATAGTTTCCGATAACTACCTGTTTGTGGGTGATTATTCTGGTTTTTATGCGTATGTTAAAGATGACAAAGCGCCTAGAATCACAGCTGCCAAGCCCTTCCCAACAGAGGCCGAGGTGTCATTAGATACCAAGCGTGGAAAGAAAATCAGCTTCATTGTTGATGTTGAGGATGATATACCATCATCAGGCCTGAAGGAAGTTTATCTTGAAGTTGAGGAAGACGGTGTATGGACAAAGCGTGGTACTAAAACATATGAACTGGGAGTTTTCTCTGCTGAGGGTGTGGAATTTAAGTATGATATTCATGATGAATCAGATGTCGGCAAGAGCAGAAACTGGAGGATGGTTGTAGTTGATAATGCAGGAAATGAGAAGAAAGTTGAAGGCTCCTTTGTGGTAAAATGGGACCAAGAGATTGACATGACTCCTCCAGAGGAGAGGATGTATCAGGTATGTAAAAAACTTACTTCAGGAAGAACGACATGTCCTATCACTGAAGTGAAGCCAGGAGAAAGTGCAATAATTCAAACGAGATGGAAGGACGACAAGGCGCTCAAAGAAGTCGTGCTTTATTGGATGGAGGAAATACCTGGACCAACAGAAATAACTGCTAAAGAACTTGATGGTTTGAAAATGGAGAGCAGAGAATTCGCAATAAGCAGTGATAAGGAAGGTGCAAACATCGTATGGTGGTTCAAGGTATGCGACAAGGCATCACAATATGGTGTAGCTAATGACAGATGCACTGAGACAGAAAAAAGAATTATTAAAGTAAGTGATATAACTGCTCCAGCCTTCAGCAGCGTAAAGGCTGAATCAGAAACGCTGCATGAGATAATCCTTTATTCAGGAGAGGAAACAACCTTTGATGATCATATTATCAAGCTCGAAACAGTAGGCGTCAACTCAGTTTCAGTGATTGTTGATGGAGAAGGACCGTCTGTAATAGGATACGGCTCTGAGAAAACTATAAGCGGAATAAAGATTAAAGTTGCAGAAATTCTTTATGTCTCAGATAGCCCAGAAGAGAGTCATGCTACCCTTGAAATAGGAGTGTCTATAGCAAATGTTGATCCGGGTAAAACAATAACTCTGACTGCAGATGTGAGTGATAATGTTGCTCTCGCAAGCGTGTCATTTTATATGCGGAACGAGCTGGAGCCGATAAAAGTAGTAACACTAACAGGAACCGGGGGTACAGCAACTTACACTGCCACACCTGATAAGGGGCTGCAGAATCAGGAGATAGAATGGAGGGTGGTTGTAAGGGACTTGACAGGAAACTATAGGCATAGTGAGTGGAAGAAGTTCCTTGTCAATGATATCACAGAGCCCGAAGTCAAGGCATATTCCTCAGCACCTGATAGGGTGGGGGTTGGTGAGACAGCTGAAATAACTGCTGCGCTGTTTGACGAGCATTCGAAGGTAGACAGTTATAGTGTTATTGTTAATGGTGAGGTTGCATGCACAGGAAGTCCTAACAGGAATGAAAGTATGATAACCTGCCGCACCAAGGCAACAAATGCGCAATTTGCTGCTGGAGAAGGCAGGTACAAGATAAAGGTTGTTGATGATTATGGCAATGAGTTCACAACAGCAGAGAAGGGCTTCACTGTTACAGCCAATTGTACAGCAGTTGATACACAAAACCCATTTGCATTTAGGACCAGACAGTCAGGCACTGAGGTGCTTCCAGGAGACATGATGGACTTTACAAGCGTTGTAAGTGATTCTGTTGATATCTATGGATGCGGCGGACTCAAGAGCGCAAAGCTCATGATGGTTGGTGCTGATGAGTTTGAAAGGACGATACAGACAACCGATCTAACTGATCCTGATGCAGAGCATATAACAAAGAAGGAATCCTTTGTTGAGGCAGGAGTAACAAAGTACAAGTCAGCTGAAGCCAACCTTACTTTCACCTGGCTGGTGCCAGAGGAAAGGGAACCAAAATGGAGCGATATTGAATTAACCGGGCTGGGAGTATCACTGGTAAATCCAGGTTTGTTCGGTAGAGGACTTGGGCCCTCGTCCATAACAGGACTTGTCACTGTTGGTGCTGGAGCCACTCCTGCCAAAAAGCCATTCGGCCTGCCTGGAACAGACATAACATGGAAGATTGTAGTTTTTGATGATGTAGGAAATGACTTTGAGACCTTTACCCAGAAATTCAAGATAATGGATGTCAAACCGCCTGCGTTCGATCCGGAAGGTACTTCACAGAGCTCAGACAAGATGCTTCCTGGACAAGAGCTGGAATTTTCGGCCTGCATGGCTGACGCCGGACAGCTCAAGGAAGCTGTACTTGAGGTAAACTTTGCAGGAACCTGGATTGGTGTGCAGTCCCTTGACCTGCTGCCTGACAATGCATGGGCAGGCAAGAAGCTGTGCAAGGACTTTACTTACAGAAACCCTGCACTTACAACAGGAACAAATGTCATGTGGAGGGTAAAGGCAATTGATGCTGAAGGAAATGAGGCACTATCAGGAATAAGAAGCTTCAGGGTTGTCTCTAATCCACCATCATGGTCAAACAAGAGAATGACACCAGAGGCTCCGCTGCAGGGAGAAGAGGTCACAATCTCAGTTGACTGGACAGATGATACTGGTCTGAAAGAAGCAGTGTTCATGACAGACGAGACAGGTGTATGGACAGAAGCTGGCAGGGTAAGTCTGATAGGAAGGAGCGACACTGCTGTGTTCAAGTGGAAGAACCCTCTGCTTGAGCCAGGCACTGTTGTTAATTGGAAGGTTATTGGCTATGATATTGATGACAACAGCGATGAGACAGACCCTGCATTCACAATAGCACCTGACGTAACAGCTCCTGAATGGTCAGAGCTGGAGCAGAGCACTGACACGCCTGCACAGGGAGAGGTCGTGTTCCTTAGTGCAAAGTTCACTGACAATGCAGGTCTTGACAGGGCTGTACTGGAGACTGATGAAGGAGGAGAGTTTAAGGTCATTATGAGTACTGAGCTTACTAGTATAGAGGATACAGCAAGGTTCTCATGGCAGAACCCGGCAATAGCTGCTGGTACTGTTGTGAGCTGGAGAATAAAGGGGGTGGATGCTGCTGATAACAGTGTTACAACTGATACAATGATGTTCACTGTGCAGGAAGCGCCTGCTGTATGCCCGAGATGCCCAGAAGATGTTGACTGGAGCGCATGCATAAGGGGCAAGCAGACAAGGACAACCTATACATGCGGTGCTGACACAGCATACAAGTGCAAGGCGGTGTTTGATGAAAAGACCTGCACGAACACGCTACAGGAACTTGCACTCTATGCAGTAGAAGACGCAAGAACTGCGATTGCAACAGCTGAGGAAGCAGGCAAGGACATAACAGAAGCAGAAGAGATGCTTGCTGAAGCAGAAGGACTTTATGCAGAAGCCAAGTACCTTGATGCCAAGCTCAAGGCAGAAGAAGCACTGACCGCTGCTGAGGCTGCACCAACACTCATCAAGCCTGTTGAACTGCTCTGGATTGTACTGGCAGTTGTGGTTGCAATAGCAGCTGTGAGCCTGCTTGTTATGAGGAAAAGGATGGGAAAGGCAGGTGAAGCACCTGCTGCACAGGTAGGAAAGAAGAAAATCAGCAAGAACATGCTGATTGCGATAATTGTTGCAATAATTGTGATTATTGTGCTCTACCTGGTTCTGGCATGCTCATATGACCTGCCCACAATACCAGGTCTCTGCGATGTCATACCTCCGATAACAGTAACCTAAATCTTTACTGCCTTTTTTCTGTCCCAGACCTTTTTACCCTTTTCTGGCTTCAGCACTATCATGAGGTTTCTCCTGCCTGCCATTGGTATTACAAAGAACTCTTCCTGCTTTTTTCCCTTGAGGACAAGCTTTACTTTCTTTCCTGTTGACCTTCCTGTCTTCGGGTCAATGTAGCGGTACCTCACGTATTTTCCCCTGTCTATGAGCAGCCTGACCTCCCTCTTGCCCTTTCCTGTTACTGCTATTACGGATTCCGGATATTTTGGCATATTATTTATTCTTTGCTCCCGATATAAATTTGATGAAACTGCTGATTGTGGGGTTTGATCCGGGCACTACAAGTGCAATGGCTGCACTTGACCTAAGGGGGAACCTGATAGGCTACAAGAGCAAGAAGGGATGGACCAGTTCCGGAATAAAGAAAACAATAACCGAGATAGGCAGGCCGCTCTTCATTGCAGTTGACAGGGCAGAAGCACCTGAATCAGCAAAAAAGCTGGCTGCTGCATTCAACTGCAAGCTCTTTTCTCCTGAAAAGGACCTTGCTGTGGAGGAGAAGAACAGATTTGTGGCAGAATTTGACATTGAGGAGAGCCTGAACAATCATGAAAGGGATGCAATAGCCTCTGCTGTTGCAGCATGGAAGTCTGTTGCAAGCCAGTTCTCCAAGATAGATGCCAATCTTGAGGCAATTGGCATGAAGGACAGGGCTGAGAAGGTAAAGGAGATGATTGTCACAAAAAAGGCAAAGAATATATCAGAGGCGCTTGAAAGGCTCATGCCAAAGAAGCAGAGGAAAGAGGTAAAGAAGGATAGGCTAGGAAGCTCAATTGAGATGAAGAAAAGATTGAAAGCACTGCAGCACAGCCTGGAAATACACAAGATCTACATCAAGAAGCTTGAGAAGAAGGCAAATGAGCTGGAAAAGGAGAAAAAGAAGCTGAAAAAAGAACAGGGGAAGAGAGCACATAAAATAGGCAAAAGCGTGCTGAAGAACAGGGAAATAGCATTAAAGGACAGGATGATAGCACATCTCGAGCATGAGCTGAAGAAGGAGAGGGAGCAGAGGAAGAAGCTGGAAGCATACTCTGAACTGCAAAAGGAAAGGAATGAGATAATATCCGAGCACATGGCGCCTGTTGTGCCTGTGAAGGAATTCAGCAGGGCAGACATCTCAAGGGCTGAGGAAGAGTTCAGGATAAGCGGAAGCGCTGTCTGGATAGAGAACTGGAGCCATAGCTCCTCTGCCTGCAATTTCCTTGTTGCCCTTAGGCCAAGAGTAGTGATTGGAAAGGCGCCTGATGAGGTTGCTGAGAGGCTCTGCTCAGCTGGTATTGTGGTTGTGGACATCGAGCCCAGAATAAGGAGGAGGTGGGCTGCTGTTGAAGAGGCTGAACTGGAGAGTGCAATAAAGAAAAGGGAGAGAAAGGGGTTCCTTGAATGGCTCAGGGACTACCGCCAGAGGGCTATATAATATAGGCACGTTTTCCAAGGATTTCTTTAAATACATTGATTTATACCTTCTACAAAGAGTGAATTATTTAAACCAGCCAATTCAAATTAACAAAGGTTTTGCAATGGCAAAAAGAATAAGAAACGGTGCCAAACCAGGCAAAATTGAGAAGTATGTTCTGGAAAAAATAGAAAGGGAGGGTGGCATACTGCTCAGCCTCATAGACCCTGACTCCCAGCCATTTGAAAAGGGCGCCCAGGTGGCTGAGGCAAGCTGCGAGGCAGGCGCAGACGTGATTCTTGTAGGAGGAAGCATAGGTGCCCAGGGCCTGATACTTGACAAGACAACCAAGATGATAAGGGAAAGGGTGAATGTGCCCATAATCCTGTTCCCAGGCAATGTAGGCACAATAACACCCTATGCTGATGCGCTTTATTTCATGTATGTCATGAACTCGCGGGAGGTCTACTGGATGTCCACTGTGCAGATACAGGGTGCTCCTGTTGTGAAAAGGATGGGCATAGAGCCCATACCAACAGGGTACATAGTACTTGAGCCAGGAAAAGCAGTGGGATGGATATCAAATGCCAACCTGATCCCAAGGAACAGGGGTGATCTGGCTGCTGCAACTGCATTAGCTGCACAGTACATGGGAGCGCACTTCATTGTTACTGATTCTGGGAGCGGTGCAGAAACACCTGCTCCGCCTGAGCTAGTTGCTGCTGTGAAATCACAGCTACACATACCTTATTTCTATGCAGGGGGCTGCAAAACAGCTGAGCAGGCAAGGACAATAATGAAGGCAGGTGCTGACGGAATACAGATAGGCACTGCATTCGAGATAGAGGACGACATAAAGAAGATAACAGAGAAGGTTACTGCAATGAGAAAGGCCATAAAGGAAGTTGGAAGGGAGAAGATGAAGAAGGGGCTGTTCAGAAAGCCCAAAAGGGTCAAGCCCCTGTTCCCAATGGTAAGGGTGCCCAGAATGTTCAAGCTACCTGCGCTCAAGAAACCTGAGAAAAAGAAGCATGAAGGCAAGAAGCCCGAAAAAAAAAACAGAATTAAAAAATAACAGCATAAAGGGACG
>JBHIDR010000027.1:0-9915 GCA_046760225.1 Candidatus Aenigmatarchaeota archaeon | reverse complement strand
TGCCAACAAGTGACGAGAAAGGAATATTTTTTCTGAAAGGAAAGAAGAATCTGCCTGTATGCAATATGGATTATAAAAACAAGGGATTTGTCAGCAATCTCAACCACAAGCAGATGCTCCTGCTGGTGCAGGAGATATCAAAGCAAACAGGAATAGAATATTGTTTGCCTTCTTTTCAGAGCATTTATGAAGAGTTCTATGGTTATTGGAAAATGCCTGACAAAGAATTTAAGAAAATGCTAGAAGACTATTTTATTAATTCTAGTGAAATCTTGCTGCGGGAGGGAAAAATAATTTTTTGGAAGGGGGTTGTTATGGAAGTTGAAGGAGAACTGAAATATGACGGCGAATCGGTAGATGTTGAAATCAATGATTTTGATGACATTCTTGAAGTACTATCTAAGCCAGACCTTTTCAAAAGAAAGAGGTGCACTTGTGGGAGGTTTACAGATTATCCAATCAAGAGAGACCCATTTAGATGGTTTGATAAGGATGAGCGTAATGTCAGGTCCACCTGGAGTAATGTGGAAAACTGTCTTTACATGACCGCTATATCAACAGACTATGGCAATAACCATCATGTTGTTGCATTGAAAAAATTTTAGGGGAAGTAGCATTCGCCTGTATATGATTCGCCCACATAGTGTGGATATCTTTCTGAGAAATAGTTGTTTTCCACCCAGTTGTAGAGCAGGGTAAGGTTGAACGGGCATCTCCATTGGGAGCCGCTCAAGTAGCAGTCCTGCCATGTCATGTTCGGGTACCATATCACGGGAGAAAAGGAATCCAGATAATCAGAGATTGTGGTGTCTATTGTGTTGCAGTCCTTGTTGTCTATCTGGCCCACATCAAAGCTGCCCACTGCGTTGGTGAGCTCGAAGAAAGGATAGGGGACAGTTGCGCTAGCAGAAAGGCTCCTGTTGAGCTGGGCATCAATAAGGGAAAGGCTGTGGTTATCAGGATGACTGACCATAATTGAGTTTGGTTTCTGGGAGACTGTCACTGTCCTGTTGCTGAGGTCAGAAAGATAGTTCTCAAGCTCGCCCCTGTCCTTTGAATACTGGGCAAAGAAGAGCGAGGAGTAAAATAGCGTGCTCTCAGATGAGATTTCCTGCTTTATTGACTGTGCCTGGAGCTTCCTTATCCTTGCCTCCTTTCCTATGCCCTCGGCAACGCGCTTGTCCATATCCATGAAATGCAGGAACAGCAGGGCTATTATCAGGAAAACAGCGATGAATATTATAGGCGTTGCTGCAAAGCCCTTCATGCTAAGAATTAGCTGGAAAAGCTCTTAAGCTTAAAGGTCCTCTTCTCTCATAACCTTAATTCCGTTTCTTTTCAACAAAGCTGTTGTTACACCATTTCCTTCAATTAATTTTCCAGAGAATGTACCGTCATAAATCTTACCGCAACCACAAGAAGGGCTTTTCTGTTTAGAAATAAATTCCTTTACATCATATTTCTTAGCTACCTCCATTACCTCGTAAGCACCGCGAATAAACTGCTCAGTAACATCCTCACCTTTATTGTTCATAACCTTACATTTTCCGTCCAAGACATCTTCTCCTGAATAACCTTGAATTTCTGACGGAATTCTGGGAGTAGGGAGGCCTCCGAGCTGTTCAGGACAAACAGGTATCAGTACCTCTTCTTTTGAGAGCTCTATGACTCTCTCATTTGGCTTACTTTTACCATCGTACCTGCACTTCAGCCCCAATAGGCATGCGCTACAAATCTTCATGCTAAGAATTTGGATGTAAAAACTCTTAAATTCGACATTTGCATGCATGTTCAGGAGAAGAGAAAACTTTTTATATAGGCTTGTGTAAGTAAAATACGGCAGTTAACCACCGGGTGGCATTGCTTATCGAACGTTTCTTACTGCTGGGCGGTGCCGCCTCTATTTTTATGTATTTATCCTTTTCTGTACAAATTCTATGCATGAAAGAGCGATGCAAACATGACATAGAAATCGTAAAGGGAAAAAAGATTCTTTCTGTTGAATGCAAGGGATGCCTGCTCAATGCGTCGTTGAGCAATCCGGAATGCAGGAAAAACATACTCGGGGCTGTAAAGGAGGAGAGACCTGACAAGCTGATACTGAAGGGCAGGTTCTACAGGGTGTATACAGCTGATACGCTGGACATGCTTCATGAACTCGACAGGCTTGCAAAGAAGAACAAGAAAATTCTTGATGGTCTTGAGGAAGATTTCTGCGAGAAATGCAGGCCTGTGCTTGAAGGCTTGAGGAGGATGGTGGATGACCCAGTAAAGTTTTTTTATGCTGTATATGATGCCAAGCTCTGCGCAGGATGCGGGGATACTGTTGGTAAGGAGCTCAGGGAAATGGCAGCAAGCATGAAGCTGTCACCTGCAATAAGCACAGCAATCAGGACAGGCGACATCAGGGCAACATACCACAAGATATTGAGGCCGTCCCTGATTCCAGAACTGGTGAGCTCTTACATAGACCAGGCACCACCTGAGCATGAGCCAGTTGAGACATATTCCATAGGCAATGTGAAGGTGTCCGTGTACCAGATGGCTGACAGGCCAGACAGGCTTTACTTTGTTGAATACCCTGAGTTCGGGCTGAAAAACATTGAGATGAAGGCGCTGCAGGCAACCTTCAACAGGATGTGCAAGGCACATCCTGAGATTGATTTCACAGCACCCGGAATGAAGAAGCAGCTGCTGAGGATTGCAAAAGAATCACTGGAAGACTTCAGGAAAAAGGAAATTTTGATAGAAATACTGATGAGGCACACAGCAGGCTATGGCCTGATAGAGCCGCTGCTTGCTGACAAGAACCTGCAGGATGTTTATGTTGATTCTGGCTCAAGGATGGTGCATGTTGTCCATGACAATTATGGGGAATGCATAACAAACATACACCTCAGCATTGAGGACCTTGAGAAACTGGCAACAAGGCTCAGGGCTGTTTCAGGAAGGCCGTTTGATGCATCGTCCCCTGTTCTGCACGCAGAGCTGGAGGAGTATGGTGTCAGGGTTGCTGGAATATGCGAGCCATCAACCTATTCAGGCATTGGTTTTGCATTCAGGAGAAGGAAGAGCGACCCCTGGACATTACCTGAATTCATGAAAAGGGAGATGTTCAATCCGGAGACAGCAGGGCTGCTGAGCTACATGATGGATGGCCAGTCATCAATACTCATTGTTGGGCCAAGGAGCTCAGGAAAGACATCCCTGCTTACAGCACTGCTCCTTGAGATAAACCAGAACAACAGGATAATAGTGATTGAAGACACGCCTGAGATCCCGATTGCTCATATGAGGGAGCTGGGCTTCAAGATAGAGCACCTCAAGACAGAGGCGTTTGCAAAGGGATATGAGCTGTCTGCAGAGGATGCGCTCAGAACTTCTCTTCGTCTTGGGGAAAGCATACTGGTAATGGGAGAGGTAAGGGGCCCTGAGGCAAGGGCGCTCTTCGAGGCAATGAGAATAGGTGCGGTTGGGAATATTGTTCTTGGAACAATCCATGGCTCAAGCCCGTATGATGTATGGGACAGGATAACCAATGACCTCCAGGTGCCTTCCACCAGTTTCAAGGCAACTGACATAATCCTTACTGCAGGCACAATAAGGAAGGGCGACAGCACAGAAAGGCTGAGAAGGCTGTTTGGCATAACAGAAGTAAGGAAGGACTGGACAGTGGAGCCAAAATTTTCTGACATAATGGTGTACAGGAGGAAAGGTGACAGGCTCAGGATGGAAGACCTTGCAAAATCAGATACAATAAAGAAGATAGCAAAGCTCAAGGGAACAAGTGTTGCTGATGCAAAGGCGAATATCAAGACCCGCGCAAAGATGAGGAAGCAGCTTTTCAAGAAAGGGCTTACAAGCGCTGAATGGGTTGTCGCCTCGAACAACCAGTACCTTAAGCTGATACAGAAGCATCCGAAGAACTATGCAAGGGTGTTAAAAGAATGGAAAGAATGGTTGAAGAAAGCAGTAAAATAAAGAACATGATAAATCTTGATAAGCTAGTTAAAGATCTTGAAATACAATGTAAAAATCTTCAACTAGGAATTTTGGGAAAAGTTGAATCTGATATATTTTCTTCTATTATAAAAATAAATGATTATAATAAATTGATAAAATTTATGATGCCCCAAGAAAAATTTGAGAAAATATTTAAAAAATTTACTAGTCATTTATCATGGGTTGAACATTTTCTTCAAAAAAACGATTTCAAAATGATGGAACAGAATGTAAAGGATATGATTAATTATGATTTATTTTATATTAAAGATGGAATTAAAGATTTAACAGAAGAGGAAATAGTAAAAGTAGGAAATGTACAAGATTTCCGAAATAATGAGGTGAGATGGAGAAGAGAAAAGGCAATAAAGTGGAAAACGAAAATAAAAAAATCATCTTTCTTCCTTGATGAAGCACATCATCTGATAGATGAAGCTGAAAGAGAAGCAGGTGATAATCCCAAAAATTCACTACAACATTTAGGCGAAGCAATGGAAAATCTATGTAAGTTTTATTGTGAGATGATGAGTTTACCTTTTAAAAGAGGAAAAATGGGACTAGGCCTGCATAATAAGGTTTTTAGTCATTGGAAAAATTTACATAAAGATGAATGGCCAAAATACCAAACTGGTTTAAGACATCTCATTCAAAGATGTAGTTTAAAGAAGCATCATAACTACAAACCTATAGACTTCGAAGTGATTTATCTTATTTGGTTAGCATGGGAAGCTTTCGCTGAAATTATTGATATGACAGTAAGTTCCATTGAGAAGATGGCCAAATGAAAATTTAATTCTTTTAATAATGAAAGCAGCATGCAGCGGCACAAAAGTACGGCAGGGTAAACTACCCTGCCACTATTTGGTCTTCAAATCCCTAGGCCTGTAAACAAACCAAATAGGTATGATACCGCTGCAATGAGCAGCGCTAATCTCAGTATGTTTCCCATACTGATCACCTCCTTTATTAACGCTTTTCAGCGCTGCTTTCATTGACCAGTCATCGGTAAAACATAGTTTTAAATATCCCCCAATCCAATTAATTTATGTGGCAAGGGACATTGGTTGTTTTACCTATTAGGTCAATCTATATTGTACTGTAATGATTTATAAGCTTTGCCACAATTTTGTGCATCTTTTCATATCCTTTCCTCTTCTTTTCTATCTCTTTACCGGGAAACAATTATATACAGGTTTCTTCTAATCTCTTGTTATGGTGGAAAAGGATGATGTTTTAGCAATTGCCAAGTCAATTGCAGCAACAGCCATAGTGTTCGTAGTACTGTATTTTATTGTAGACATAATCAACCAAATACTGCTCGGTGACATAACAATTGGTGTCAAAGACATCCTCATGCTCACAAGGCCCGAGGTGTCCTTTATAATAACTGCAGTTGTGGTATTTCTGGGTAGCTTCATGATATGGACACTCAGGAAATGAACTTGTGTTTAAATCTTTTTCTGTGCAAATTCTATGCATGGAGCAGTTCTACCTGAACTTCTGCGAAAGGCTGCACATGTTCCCTGGAGCAAGGACAAAGATAGGAGCAAGCCAGGAGCTGAAGGAGTCAGTGGACTTCCTGGGATGGAAGATAAGGCCTGACAAGATAGTGTATGCTGCAAGGGCAGCAATGATAACATCTGCGCTGTTCTTCCTCGTGCTTGTTGCTCTTTCTGTTGCATTTGGCGCCAACCCGGCCATCTTCATAATAGCTGCTGTTGTATTTCCCCTGCTCCTGAACCAGCTGATATCTGAATATCCCAAGACGCTTGCAAAGCAGAGGGCGCTGACCGCACTGGGAACAGCTCCGCAGCTGGTTGCGCAGCTGGCAGTGAACCTGAAGCAGAACCCTAATCTTGAGAAGGCAATGGAATTTGTTGCAGAGCATGGAGAAGGCGAGCTGGCACAGGACTTCAGGAAAGTGCTCTGGAAGGTGTGGACAGGCAAGGTGAAGAGCGCTGCCCATGCGCTGCCTGCTATTGCTGAGAAATGGGGCAAGTGGTCAGAGGGCTTCCACAGGGCAATATACCTGATAATATCGAGCCAGCATGAGAGGAACCCGAAAAGAAGGGCATTCAGCCTGGACAGGGCAGTGGAGACTGTTCTGGATGATATTTTAACCAAGATGAGGGAATACTCGTTTGGCCTTCACATACCAACACTAATCATGTTCAGCTTCGGCATAATAATGCCACTCATACTCATATCACTGTTTCCCCTGCTTGGCTTTTTTGGCATACCTCTTTCCTTAGAAGCAATAACATTATTCCTGCTTGCATCACTGATTGCTGTGTATATTTATTCAAACAATGTCCTGGGCAAAAGGCCTGTCACGTTTCCAATGCCTGATGTAAAGACAAGGGTGCCAAGGGGCTACATAAACCTGTATGGAAGGATATTGCCCACTGTTCCGTTCTGCCTGGCTGTTGCACTGCTGATAGCATTCCCGTCCATATTCTACCTGCTCAGCCTTACAAATGTCATTGTAATTACAGGAGCATTTGGCTCATTTGTGAACTTTGTCAATACAATGCCCCTGATATGGGGTGTGGGTGTTGCTGCTGTGCTCTATACCTATGGCAGCAGCTGGTTCAAGAAAAAGGAAAGGGAAAGGATAGTAAAGCTGAACTCACAGATACCAGATGCACTGTACCATATCAGGAGCATACTGTCTGATTCCAGGCCAATGGAGGAGGCGCTGGATTTCTCTAGCAGGGCGCTTGGCAAGAGCGAGCTTGGCAAGAAGCTGAGGGAGACCGTGAATATCATAAAGAGGAGGCACATAACCTTTGAAAAGGCTGTGATGGGAAAAGAGGGGATAGCACACCTCTCAAAGGCAATGAACACTGCATTCTCCCTTCTGACTGCATCCATGAAAAGGGGGATAAAGAGCGCTTCGCAGACCTGTGATGTGATTTACAAGTACCTCTCAAGAATAAGGAAGATTGAGAAGTCAATGACAATGATGCTGGAGAGGAACCTTGCAATGATGAGGATGACTGCAATACTGTTTGCACCGCTTGTGTGCGCAATAATAGTTGTGCTCTTCCAGCTGATCCTGGAGGGAGTGACAGGGGCATTCGAGAGGTTCCAGATAATGGGCTACATGCCACTCGCGCCTATCAGTGCTCCTGCTATACCCACGCCAGTTCTCCAGCTCATACTCGGCCTCTATGCACTGGGGCTGAACTTTGTGCTAATAAGGTATGTTTCAATGGTGAGATGGGGCAAGGATGATGTTGCACTGAACCTTGAAATAGCAAAATCAATGGGAATTGTGCTGCTGCTGTTCACAACAGCTTTAATAGGTTTGTGGACAATATTAATTTAGGGGTTTGCATGAAGGGGATAGAAGGTCTGCCTTTCAAGTACATTGTGATGATAATAGCAGCTGCAATAGTCGTGGGCGCGCTCATGATGGCAATTGACATGCTCACTGTGACTGCCAAGGCTACTACCCAGTCAGCAAATGAAACTCTCCTTGATGCGCTTAATAACTCGCTTGCAAAGGCAGTGAACAGAACCCCATGAGGTGACTATATGGTGGAATTGACACAAGAAGTCATAGACCATCTGTTTGATCTGTATAAAAAGGCAACCGGGTCCAGAGAGGAAAGAACTCCCAGAGTAGCTAATGTCCAGCAGGCACTGGAGGAAAGGGGCCGTTATGAGTATCGTGCTGGTTCCCAATGGTCTGGAAATTCTAAATTCGTGATTGAAGCTGCTGGTGTCAGGTTCGAGCCAAACTATAGTCCAAGAGGAAAGAAGGAGAAGCAGGAAATAGAAAAAGCAAAGAAAGCAGTGGAAAAAGAAACTGAAGAATATATCAAATCACTTAAGTAAAGAGGTACCTTAGAAGCCTTGTATTTAAATTTCACTCTCTAATTCTTTCTATAGTGATTATCATGCCCGAGAAAATAATCAAGAGGCCGATTGAAGACCATATGCCGGATGAATTTGTGATAGAAACAGGTGATAAATCAAAGGAGAAGAGGAAGCATGAAGAGCCCCAGAAAAGCAAGAAAGCTTCCATGAAAATAACAATAGAGAAAAATAAATTGGACAACAGAATCTGGCAAGGAGCAATAACCCTGGAAGGAGAAGCAGTTGCCCATTTTCCTGCTAGTGACGATGGCAATCCGTCATACCTTATTATTGTTGATACAAGAGAATATGATGACCTCTGGAGGGAAGTAACCAAAGATCTTAATGGAACCGATGACTGGGGCAAAGAATTAGAAGAAGTGTATCAACAGCATCCAGAATTAAGAGAAAAACTAAGTGCAGAAGGTCAGTATAAGGTTCCAACCGATGCACTCGAAATCGAGCACGTGAAAGGAGGGGGAGGGCATGGTGACCTCTGCTTGGTGTATAAGGATTCAAATATCGTTTTCATGCCTCTAAAAGAATATAACTCTTATTTCAGTACACAGCGTGAAATCCTAAGTTTATGCGATGTTTTTGTTGTGAAAGGGGACTTCCGGAAAGGAGATGTTAGCCTGCTGCAGGAATATGGGGTCAGTATTGAGGCATAGGCTTCCTTAGAAGTTACATATTTAAACCTTTAGTCCCAATTATTTTCATGCGAAAGCTAAAGGGTATTGAGGGACTGCCACTGAAATATATTCTGATCATACTGGTTGCAGCCCTTGTGATAACAGCTGTTGTGACAATAATCAACACAATAACAGCCCAGGCCATTGCAAGCACGAACCAGACGCTCACCATAATGAACGATACAACAACCCAGGCCCTTGAACTGCTCAAGAACACAACTTAAAAGGCTTATATTTCTTTGTTCTAAATCTTTATTATGAAGGGCCTAGAAGTAATGCCAATCCGCTTTATTGCGAGCCTGGCAATAATAGCAATGATAGTTGCTGTAGGCTTCTATGAGCTGAACGTGTTCCTTGAGTTCAAGACACAGAAGGAGTTCAAGGAAGACATGGTGGACATCTACCAGGCAATAAAGACCCAGCAGAGCCTTGGCGACAAGGGAAGCTTCACTTCCCTGCAGCTGACCGTGCCTTCCAACTACATGCTGCAGATTGACAATGCATCGAACAGGCTTGTAGGGACGCTCAGCAGCGGAGAGGTATACATAGTGAACCTGACAGCTGACATAACCAAGATATACATGCCATCAGGCTGCATGCCTGCTGGCTGCCTGCTTGGTGCAGCTGATTATGAGCTCAGGCTTGTTTACGGTGAGCCTGACAGCCCAAGGAACTACACGATTGTGTTCGAATAGGTGGTTAGCATAATAGACTGGTTTGTTTCCAAAATAGGCATGCTTGTGTTTGTTGTTGTTGCATTAGGGCTGCTCATAGGGTTTGCAGTGATGCAGATGGGCGTGTTCGAGTATGAGAAGAAGGTCAGGACAACGGAAGACGTGGCAAGGCTCATAGATGCTGTTGCAGACGGAGGTTACATGGAATACAAGATTGAGCTGGGAAATTATACCCTGGAGGTGGACTCGAGCAAGCATTCTGTGTCTGTAGACGGGGTCGAGAGGTTTTTCCGTGCAAATGTGAGTGATTCAACAATCACAGGCAAGGAGACAATATCAATAGAAAGCAATGGAGGGGTTGTTTCTGTATCGTAAGGGAGCAGTAGGGGAAGAGCTGTTCGCAGTGCTCTTTGTAATAGCCCTTATTTTTGTGTTTGTGGTGTCTGTGATAGGTGTTTATGCAAATTATGTGCAGATGCAGGAAACAATATCATCGAGCAGGATTGCGAGCAGCATTGTGGAGGGCATATTCTTCAACAACAGCGGGACCATAGCGGAGGGCTGCAGCCAGATAAACATGGAATATGGAAATCTGGAGGACGTTAAGGTGGAAGTGCTCTACTGGAAGGACGGGCAGGAGCAGAACTGCACAGCAGGCAGCATTGCTCCTGAGCTATCTCAGG
>JBHIDR010000026.1:0-9999 GCA_046760225.1 Candidatus Aenigmatarchaeota archaeon | reverse complement strand
GCAATATTTCGATTCTGTGGACTTTGGTTTTGACCTCACTGGTGATTGGGAGAAAGATGAGAAGAGACTTTATGGTGTAATGTTTAGAGAAAGATTGGAAAAGGATTTAAAGTAATGGGAACAATAGATTTCTCATGGAGTTCTCGCTCAAAGATGCAGAGAAGATACTGAAGAAAGGAGGAATGAAGGCTGATGGAGAGGCTGTGAGGGAGTTTGCACAGCTCCTGGAAGAAGTAACAGCTGATATTGCGTCAGAAGCAGACACAAAGGCAAAAAGGAACAGAAGGAAAACGGTGACAGCTGGAGATGTGAGAGCAACTGTGAAGGATGCCTTAACTGCTTAATGCTTCAGAATAAAATTCTCTTAGATTCTCCAGATTCAAACCTTCTTCTTTATCAAGCTCTTTCAAGCCATTTGCTATCTTAGTTGCCTTTTTATAGGTCTTTTTCCTAGCTCTTTCTATCAGGCCCCAGTCACCAGTCGCATGGAAAGTCCAGAAGAGATCAGTCCAGTAAGATTGGTATGAAGACCAAATCTGGGACTGATAGCGTCCAATAGGGTGTAAATTTGGTGGCATTATATTATAAGCAAAAAGGCCGAGTTCGCCTACGTCTTTATTCTTTATTATGTGAGCCAGCATTCCGTTGAGATTATTAACTTTTATAGTATTAGCCAGAACATCGCTCAGGGCCCATGTTACCCACTCGAGGTCTGTGCCTGGAGCGAGCTCCCATACCATATCTTTTAATTCATCTGGTAAGATTTCCTTTTCCTCAGCTAATCCATGACCAAGCTCATGGGACATAATGTATTTCAGGTGGGTCATTGCTATTTTATCAACCTTTTTGGCTATCTCCCCTGGCTTTCTCTTGAATTCATCTTCAGACAGACCATAATCATGAAGTGCCTGAATAAGAATTTCTTCCTGATGTTCCGGGATAAGATGGTTTTTTATTGAGTTGATGCGATTCCAAATCATCTGCTTGGCTTCCTCGGGCCGACCGCAAATGTTCTTACCAGGTTTTGATGCTGGAACGCCCAGCCTATCGAGATCCTTTGCAAGTTCTTTTTGAGGTATGAAACTATTAAAGCCATTTTCAGTCCAGTGTTCTGCTATTTTGGCCAGATAAAAGCTATCTTTACCCTCTCTTCCTGCGCCAGCAAAATAAACGTATCCAGCAGGGACCAGTTTTTCGCTTATGGCGTCAGGGTCAAAGTAATGGAAGGAGTGACCACCTATTTCAATGTTTGAATAGAGTTCGTCTTTATTCTTAGAAGGTTGATATTTGGACTTCCACTTTGAGTGCTTCTTTTCGAGCCAATCATAAAATTTCTTTCCATTGACTTTTATCTCCCATGGCTTTAAACCAGCCTCCTCTCTATAGAGGTGGAGGAGTTTGCCCTCTAGATGTTGGCCCACTTTTCTGGCTGAAAGCTGGGGTACAGCATAATATGCATCCGAAATATCACAGTTGTGCTGTACCTGCTTTGTGATGGATTTTATATCTATTTTATCAGACATGAGTGTTCCCTATATATTCATTACTTAAAAGTAGTATATAAAGGTATTGTTTGTCTGGGGCAAAGGCTGGTTTAAAGATTTATAGTTTCAGTGCAATACATATAGGGTGGTCCTATGGAAGACATAATACAGAAGATTATTTCTTCAACTGGAATGGAGAGGGTTGAGGTTGAGAAAAGGATAGAAGGAAAGCAGGTGGAGCTTTCTGGCCTGGTTTCCAAGGAAGGTGCTGCCTATATTGTTGCAAAGGAGCTCGGCCTGGATCTTGTGAAGGCAATGAGGAAGAGCATTGAAATAGGAAAGATTGCTCCCAAGCTTACAAATATCAGCATAAAGGGCAGGATTGTGAGGATATTCGAGCCAAGGGAGTTTGAGAGCAAGGGAAGGAAGGGGTTTGTTGCAAGCATGATCCTTGCTGATGCATCAGGAAGGATAAGGCTCACATTATGGGATCAGCAGGTGGACGTGCTGCAGAGCCTTGAGCCTGGTCTTGCAATAGAAATCTTTGGTGCGTATACAAGGGAAAACAACAGGGGAGAGACTGAGCTGAGGATAGGAAGAAGAGGAGGAATAATGGTGCTTGAAGATTCTGATTTACCAAGCATGGAGGAACTGGACAGGAAAAGGCAGGAGCCTGAAAGGGCAAAAATAAGTGAAATGAAAGAGGGTGGTTTTTATGAGATCAAGGCTGTTGTTGTACAGCTCTTCGAGACCGAGATATTTTATGAGGTTTGCCCAACATGCGGGGCAAGAACAAAACCTGAGAACGGGAAATTCACGTGCTCCAAGCATGGCGAGATCACACCAGCCTATGCCTTTGTTGTTTCAGGTGTAATAGATGATGGCAGCGAGAACATCAGGGCTGTGTTTTTCAGGGAAGCTGGTGCAAAAGTGCTTGGAATGAGCACAGAAGAGGTGGTTGCAAAGAAAGGCCACCTTTTTGAAGATGTTGATGTGCTTGGCAAGGAATTTATTTTCAGGGGGAGGATAAGGAGGAACAAGATGTTCGGAAGAACAGAGTTCATTGTAAATGATATCCAGGAAGTTGACCTGAAAAAGGAAATAGAATTGCAAATAAATGCTTTTGGGTCTAATCTATAATGGAAAGGAGATAAGATGGCAAAAAAGATTAAGGATATATCTGAGCTGCCTGGTGTGGGTGAGAAGACAGCTGAGAAACTGAAGGAGGCAGGGTTTCTTGACCTCATGTCAATAGCAGCTGCTGCACCATCAGAACTTTCCAATGCTGCAGGTCTTGGGGAAGCAACATCAGAAAAGATAATAGAGGCTGCCAGGGATGTGCTGGACCTTGGGTTTGAAAGCGCCACAAAGGTGTATGAGAGGAGGCAGGCAATAGGAAAGATAACACTGGGTAGTGATTCACTGGATGGTCTGCTTGGCGGTGGTGTTGAGACAGGTGCTGTGACTGAATTTCATGGAGCATTTGGTTCTAGCAAGAGCCAGGTAGCGCACCAGCTGGCTGTGAATGTCCAACTGCCTGTTGACAAAGGAGGGCTGGAAGGAAGCTGCATATTCATTGATACTGAGGCCACATTCAGGCCTGAAAGAATAAGGCAGATGGCAGGGGCTGTTGGCCTTGATCCAGACAAGGCCCTGGAAAACATAATAGTTGCAAGAGCATACAACTCTGACCACCAGAAGGTGCTTGCTGAGAAAGCAGGGGAAATGATAAAGAGCAACAATGTGAAGCTCCTGATTGTTGATTCTGCTACAGGCCAGTTCAGGGTGGACTTCTCAGGAAGGGGTGAGCTTGCTTCAAGGCAGCAGAAGCTCAACAGGCACCTGCATACACTTCAGAGATTGGCTGATGTGCACAACATAGCTGTTTATATCACGAACCAGGTGATGGCTAATCCTGGGCTGCTTTTCGGTGACCCCACAACTCCTATAGGCGGGCATGTGATGGGGCATTTCTCCACATACAGGGTGTATGTCAGGAGAGGAAAGGCAGGCACAAGGGTTGCAAGGATGGTTGATTCTCCGAACCTGCCTGAAGCTGAGTGTGTCTTCCGCATAACAGAAGAAGGAATAAGGGACGCTGAAGGGAAAAAGAAATAAGCTTTTCTTATTAGATAAATTATCAAAATCAAGAATGCGGAAGCGGAGAGCTGAAAATTAGACAATCTCTTTCTCTGAGATTATGATGAAATCTCCGACTGACTTCACTGCTGAGAATGGTATTGATATGCTGCCGCTCCCGTCCTCATGCAACCCTATGTCTGATGCGCTCTTTGTGGGTTCCTTGACAACAATGTTCATTAGTTCGCCTGATTCTGTTATGAATGCAACGTCACCAACAACTCCGAAGCGCCTCCCTGTTTCCTCAGAGACAATTATCTTGCCAATCATGCTTTTTGCGCTGGCTTTACTCATGTTTTCACCTTCTATATATTGCTACCTACAAATATTTAAGCTTTCAGGAGTTTTTTCATGAGTTTGTCAATGTTTTTTTCAAGCTGTTTTTTGGTTCCAGAATTGTCTATGCGGTAATCCGCATGCTTGATTAGTGTGCCCACGCCCCTTTTCCTCTCATTCCTGTCCCTCTGGCGTATGAAATCGAGGTAGTGGTCCTTGAACCTGTGCCTTTTTGCTGCGCGCTTTGCCCTTGTTTTTAGTGGTGCATAGACCTCAATAATAATGGGCTTTTGTTTTGCCAGCTTTTTCAGGAGCCGGACCTCATTCAGGGAGCGGAGTCCCTCAACAACCAGTATTTTGTTCCTTTTTTTCCTTACCTTGTTCCAGGCGCGCTTCACAATAAGGTGCTCCCTTCCAGCATGGAACCAACTGGCTACCTTCTCGTCGCTTGCCTTTGTATAGGGAAGTCCTCTTCTTTTGACCTCATCCCGCACAACATCTCCTGAGCTCACAAAGGCTGCACGATAATTTTTGGCAATCAGTTTTGCAGCAAAGCTCTTTCCAGAACTTGCAAGGCCTGTTATGCAGAGTATCAGTTTGGGCATAAGAATATTTTTATTCTGATAATTAAAGGTTGTTGTTATCTCTTCTCAGAGACCTCAGGTATGTAATAATATCCTTCTTTGTCCTTTTTGTAGAAGTTCCTCTTTCTTGGGATATCCTTGCCGCTTATCAGGTCAAATATCCTGCCGCTCTTGTTCCTGACAATAATTGTCATGGGATACCTGCCATGACCAGAGCAGCTGCTCAGTGTCTCATAATCAGTATATTCGTTGATAGCATCAACAGCGCACCTGATTTCCTTGTCTATTGTCTTCTTTCTCTTCCACATCAGAATCACTTGTAGCCTACTATCTTGAATTCCAGCACGTTCTTGGGGCTGTAATTCATTGCAATCACGTGCTTCAGCACCAGGCCGCTGTACCTGACGCTTATCCTTGTCCTGAATGGCCTCTTGACGTATTCCTTGTCAAAGAACCTTGCAAGTTCAGCAGCTTCCCTGTGTCCGACCTTCTCAGCACCATACCACAGGTCACCGTATATGCTTCCTCGAAAAAAGCGGTTGTTCCTCACGCTGTTAAGGGGGAACTTGTAATCAACATTCTTGGAGCAGAACTTCCTTGCAACTGCATCCACAAATCCCTCGTCGAGCTTGGGCCTTGTTGATATTGACACGCCCCTGTCTTCTTTTTTCTCCCTCTGCCCATGATACAGTGCCAGCTCTCGTTCCATATGGGTTTTCCTGTTCTTGTTCTTGCTGTAAATCGTTATGGGGCTAAATTCAGAAAGGTACTTGTCAAGGAAGGAGTGGCGCTCAAACATGCCTATGGTCAGGTCCTCCAGCTCCATCTCAATGGATGCATCGCCTGTCCAGCCATGAGAAGCTGCCTTGGTGATATCCATGCCTTAGAATTGTCAGAAAAAGGATTTAACTCTCACTTTTCAACGAAAAGGGTCTTGACTTTAGGGGTCAGGGCGTACATGAAGGCCTTGCCCCTGGATTCGCGCTGCACATAGCCTTCCATCATGAGCCTGTGCAGGATGTTATTCACAGACCTCACTGCATGGCCCTTGGATTTATAGGATTTTAGCTCCAGAGCATCCACTATTGCTGCTGGTGTGAGCCAGTCCTGCTTTGCCAGGAGCTCAAGAATGCGCTTCTGCTTGTAAGGCAGGTTCCTGAACTGCTCTTCAGAAGGCGGTTTTGGTGTGAAGGTGACTGTCTGCTCATCAACTCTCACTTTTTCTGCAAACTCCCTGTATGCCTCTACATTTGCTGCCTCGATAATGCCCAGGTCCTTGGACAGGGCATCCTTAACCAGCTTGTCACAGAGCTTGATTACCTCCCTGGGAAAACCTCCTGTTTTCTTGAAAATAGCATTAATTGCTGAATCAGAGAAAGGCGCTATGTCTCTGCCGCCCACTGATTCTATTCTTTTCTGGATCAGGGTCCTTGTATCCTCTTTTTTAAGGGCAGTAAGTGTCACGCGGGTGGTTATTCTCTGGTCAAGGGTCTCCAGCTCCTCCCTTATTTTCCTTTCAAGAACAGGCATGCCAGCCATGATCAGAGTAACACTATCTATCTGGTCAACCAGTACTCTCAGCCACTCCATTACCTCTCTATTGGTCTCATGGGCTTCGTCTAGTAACAAAAGAAGATGAGTCCCCCTGAGCTTCTTGTTGACGTAATTTGGCAGGTTATGGAGGGTGGGCCTCCTTCTAAGCAGCTTGTCCAATATGCTGAGCCTAAAAATATCAGTAAAAATCCCAATAAATTCATTAGGTTTTTCAGGGGGCTTGTTCACATAAATTAGTGACGAATCATCAATTGTGTACTTTAGCCACTTCAGAAGGCTTGTTTTGCCTGAGCCTGTTGGTCCTGTAACAAGCGCTATCCTGTGCTTATCTGATATATGCCTCTTCAGGGCAGAAACTTGTTCTCCATAGCCTGTAAATAATTTGGGGTCTATTTTCAGGGTAAATGGATCTCCTGACCAGCCAAATTTCCTGAAATTTGTGTTCATCTTATCGAGATTATATTTGCATTGTTAAAATATAAAGGTTCTTTGTTCATGTGAATGTCATGTGAACATTGTGTGAAGGTTATGTGAAGGTTTTCTTGTTGATTTGAACTATATGTTCTAGTATATAAATGGGGTTCATGTGTTTTCTGTTGGAATGTGAGAGTTGGAGCATGAGAAAGCAGGCAAAATGAAGGAAAATTGAGAAAAACAGGATTTTTTCCTGAATCCGCGGATTTGTAAGACTTTGACCAAAGAAAACTGGCTCATGACAAATTCGCTTGTTTTTGCTGAATTGAGGTCGCGTGAACATTTCGTGAAGGTCTGTGAAGTTGCTTAACATTTAGTTAAACATTTGTTTAATAATGTTTAACACTTTATGAACTTCACATTTTGTTCACGTGAAGATGATGTCAACGTTACATATTCACGTATATATTCACGTGAAGTTCATCTATGTTCACGTGAAGATTACGTGAAATGTTAGCTAAAGTGTGTATTGAAGTGCTACCTTCACGTGAAGGTTACGTGAAGGTCGTGAACAAATCGTGAAATAGGGCTGTGAATTCTGGGTACTGGCTGTACACTCGCTCTTTGCCTCAGTATATAACAGCGTTATATAAAGAAATATCAAGGCAAATATTTAAGTTCTAGGGGCTCAAATTCTAGTTATGCGGCTGTTCATAGCTGTCAAAACACCCAAGGAAATCAGGTCCAAAATAGCCCAGATACAGGAGAAATTCGAGGAATTGGACATTGATATCAAGCTTGTAGAGCCTGAAAACCTTCATTTTAACCTCAAATTCATAGGCGAATATGCTGAAGAAAAGCTGCCTAACCTTAAAAAAGCGCTTGATAACATATGCAGCCAGTTCAGTGCTTTTGACTCGCATATAGCTGGAATAGGGTCTTTTCCATCACCTACCTATATACGCGTAATCTGGCTGGGCATGGAAGAGGGCTCCCAGGCATTTTCAGCTATTGCAGAAGCCCTGGATATGGGGCTTGAAGGCCTTGGAATTGCCAAAAACGACAAGAAATTCACACCTCACCTGACACTGGGAAGGGTCAGGAGCGGCAAGGGCAGAGAAGAGCTCATATCACTGCTCAGGGACCTGAAAAACACTGATATTGGCACTTTCAGGGTGGACAAAATCATACTTTTTGAGTCAAAACTTGGGAAAAAAGGCCCTGTATATACAGAAGTTCACAGCGTGAAGCTGGGGTGAATTCACGTGAATTTGCTCAAAATATGCATAATATCTTCATTTTTAGGTGTTCTGGGCGTAATCCTGCTCTCTGGCTATGTAGAGCCCACTGGATATGCCATAATGGACCTGTCAGAGGACTATCTGGGCACATCTGTTGTTGTAGAAGGCATAGTAGAATCCCTGTATACTAGCAAGAACGGGCATAATTTCCTTAGTGTTTCTGATGATACTGGCAGCATAAAGGTGGTTGCCTTTAAGGGAACCGGGGTTGATGGAGCTGAAATGGGGTCCAGAATAAGGGTCAGAGGTAAGCTGGACACATACCAGCAGGAGCTGGAGATAATAGCAAGGGAAATTACCCTGGAGTCCCCCTAATCCTCTTCTTGACCTCCAGATAGTCCAGAACGTCCTTCAAAGTTATATCCTTCTTGCCTTCCTTTAGCTTGATTAGCCTGGCCTTGAAGCCGTATATCTCGATATTCCTGGTCTCCACAAAGAAATCAAGGTAATTGTCTATTATCCTGGACACTGTCATGGGCTTCATGTTCAGTGCTTTGGCTATGCCGCTCAGGTGTATTTCTCCTTCTGCTGTCTTGAGCACCATGAGTATCCTGCTTATCTTCTTTATAGTGGTTGGTTGTATTGTCTTAGCCATAACGTTATGCCTATAACATATAATGTACGACTATGTATAAATTCTTTGTTTTCTGCAGAATTTTGGGGTTCTGGGCGAATTGGAGTGATTTTAGGATTCTGGATGCATATCAAGTCTCACGGGTTTGAAGCCATATAACGCTGTTATATCTGCTCTACCATACAAAATTAGAGTCTGAGTCATTGTTTAGCTCATCCAATGATGCTTCTGAAGCAAGGACATTTACATCCTTTCTCAAGATGCTATTGAAGACCTCAACATAGCCTTGTTTCTTGATAAGGCTTGCAAGCAGCTTGTCCCCTCTTTGCTCCCCATATTCTTTGCTAGGCTGTGTTTTTGGTGTTTCAAACAGTATGCGCTCATGCTGCTTTGCCCAGGATTCAACATACATCGCAAGTGTCCAACCGCTGAAGGGGAACACGAGCTTTTCATGCATTATCCTGTGCCCTATGCAATGCATATATGGGAATTCTCCTTCAAAACATGGGCATTTTCCTGGCTTATCATAGTACTTGTATCTTCCCTCGCAAACATTCAGTCTTTTTAGCATTTCCTCCATGGACATGACTGCGCCCCCATCACTTATTATTGCATAGCAAGTCTCAGTATAGTCCACTTTTTCATTCCAGCCTATGTTGTTGCGCCTGCACCATGATTTTTCTTTCTGTTTCCATTTTTCCCAGTCTTTTTCATAGCATTTCATGTCCTCTTCACTGGGATCAAGAGGCGGTCCATAATCAAGACCATCTGAATGCTCTAATATATCTAATTTGACTATTTCTGCCTTGTCTTCATAGGCTGGTATTACTGAAATCAGGCGTTTTCTTGCAGATTTAGTTACAGAAGAGTCGCATCTTATTCTTCCATCAAGGTCCATTACTCTTCCTACATGATTTTCATCAATAGGGCATTTCTTGTGGTTCTTGTAGGGAAGCTCCAGGTTATTGTCCTCAAAATGATGATACTTCCTGTCTATCTCAGGGTTCTGTTTTGCCCATTCTTGTATGAAAGTTATCATTTCTCTGGGGGCCATCTCATACATCACTGTTGTAAGGCTGCCCCAGCGTATATCATCAAGGCATTGACCAAGAAAAAGCCCCTTCATCCTGTTCTTTTTCATGAGCCACTGGGCAACTTCCTTGGGAGCCAGCTTCCTTGGGTGATCTATGTCTTTTGGCCAGCCATAGCTTGTCCATCCACCTATATTCCCAAGAAGTCTTTTTCATACAATCGTAGATTATATGGTGGTAAAGGGATAAATATGATTAACTGCTGTGTTCCTGGGCTTCTATTACAACACCGTAGTCTGTTAGCTGGGTCTGGCATGGCAAGAAAAGCTTTATTTCCTCTTCGTCCTCTTCTTCCCTGGCATATGGGCAGAAATCAGGGTCATTCGGTGCATCAAAGTTATTTATTACACAGCCCGCGCCTATTACTTTTTTTATTCTCCTGCCTTTTTCGCCTATTTCGTGATATATCCTGTCAGGCTCACCGCAGGTATACTCGTATTCCTCATGCTCCTCATTAACCAGTGTCCTTACCCTGTGTTCACAGGGCAGTGCTTTTTCCACTGATTCTATGTAAAGGTCTGCATATGGCTCATCTGCGCCCTTTTCCCTTGACTGGTTCTTCCTGATATGCCGAAGCTCGTC
>JBHIDR010000025.1:0-10085 GCA_046760225.1 Candidatus Aenigmatarchaeota archaeon | reverse complement strand
TCTCCTTTTCGCCAAAAAATCCTATCTCCTTCATAAAAGGAGGTATGTTGTACGAACCAATAACCAATTCATAGCTTTTGAATACCTTTCCTTGGTATCTCATATCCCTCTTCCGCAGTTTCGAGAGTATACCAAACCTTAGCAGTAAGTGCTGCATTTGATGTGCTAGTTTTTTAGAGGAGGAGGAATATGATATTTCCCATACTTTTTTGCTGCCTTTTCTGCTCTTGTATATGCTTCCGTCGCAACTGAACATGCGGTTCAGGAACAGTGTCAGCTGCCCCTTAGGCAGCTTGAATATGCATTCTGGTATAAACTTGTTTTTGGACAGCTTGCCATATAACCCTAGCGAAGTAAGCCATTTAACTAGAGAGCTCTTTCTGCTCACAAAAGTCCCATTAGCATTCCTCATAGCACTGGTTTTCAGGATTTCTTCTTTGCTTTTCGTTACCCTATAGCAGCCTGGTTTGCTATGTTCCTTTATTTCAAGTGTAGGATCAAACAGCCTGATGCTTTCTGTAAAGTCATTTAATATCTGCTTGGACGCGTTGCTGAATAGGACAAAATTATTGCTCACGTGACCTTCTGCTATAAGGTAGGCAAGCAGCTTCACTTCATGCTCTGGCATTTCTGTCGAACCTAAAGCAAATATTCGCCTGGGTGTTGCTATGCGACTGCCAATACCCAATTCAATGACTGGTCTCCAACCACGTAGTGTTAAGAGAGGATGCTCTTCAGTAAGCTGTATCTCTCGTCCGCTTCGTAACCGTAGCCGAATCAATGTATTAACCTCCCGTTCGTAGAATTCCATCATTTCATTTTCTTTTATTTTTAACCTCTCATCCAGACTATAGATTTTTTCCTTCCTTTTTGAGAGGTCTTTTATTGGCACGAGTGAGCCATTGCTGAGAGGTATTAAGGAATCTCCATGAAGGCACTTCCCTGTTCCACGTTTGCCCACTATCAGCATAACATGGGGCCGCATCATGTCCATGAGAACAGGGTTGGTCAGGTGCGTTTCAAACCCAGTCCCTACCACATGCTTGCCTATGAATGCTGTGCCCCTCTTCCCGTACTTCCTTATGTCATCAGGCTCCCTGCCTATTATTATCGGCTCCAGTGGCATAAGAAAAATTACACAAGCTTACGTATATTTTTACCTTCTCCTCTTTCTTGCCCTGTTCCATTCTCCCAAAATCTTGTTATAAGACGTGTTCACGACCTTCTTCCTTTCCTGCGGAAGCAGTATGTCTCCTGCCCTTTTGTTCACATCTTCTGTTATATCATCGAGCAGCTCGTTCTTTGTGTACCTTCCCTTGAGTGCCCTGTTCACAACCCTTTTTCCTGAATAGTGCCTTACCTCGCTTGTAACAACTGCCTTTTCAAAATCATCCCTGTCATATACCTTGTTGATTTCCTCTTCCTTGAGGTTGGGATGGGGAAGATGGCGGCGTGTTACCCTGCGCCAGTCTGTCTCAGGTCGCCTCTTGTATGCTGCAGCTGCCAGAACAACCGCTGCAACAATTGCTGCACCAGCAACAAGAGCAATGTCTACCATAAGAACTACTTATTATTTTATTTATTTAAAGAACTCCTTTCTTCTTCAGGCAGTTCGTGCAGTATACTTCTCCCTCCATTGTCCTTGCGTCATCAAAGCACACGTCCTTTTTGCATTCCTTGCACTTGAAGCCGTCAGTCAGCTTTTTCCCGCATACAACGCACTTCCTTTCCTTTGGCTTCCTTTTCAGCTTTATCTTTCCTGTGAGGAACAGCACCCCCAGTACAGCAGCCAGGAGAACAACAATTATGATGATTATTATCTCAATGCCTATTCCTGGCACTGGTAGCGGCTCTGCACCCTCTGCAGCAGCCTTTGCTGCATTTGCCTTTGTTACTGCTTCTTCCCACTCAGAGTTCGCATGAGCTGCCCTTGCTTCAGCAAGTAGGAATTCAGCTTCTGTTGTGTTCAGGTTCTGCTCCTTTGAAAGGTTTATTGCAGCCTCAGCTGCTGCTAGTGCTGCATCTGCATCCTCCTTTATGAATGCAAGTGTGCAGTTCTCTGTTTTTGTATAAGGCTTGCAAACATAGCCTGTCTCAGCACTGCAGTTATAGCATATCCTTTGCCTTGTGCCTTCCCTTCTGCCCGCCTCAACCTGCTCACAGTCCCCCCATTCAGTACAGTCCGGGCATGTCGGGCATGCAGCTTTAACAGAGAATGTCATGATGTCTGTCTCATTCTCCCTGTCGCTCACATCCCTTGCAGAAATCTTCCAGCTAACTTTGCCTTCTCCATTGCTCCACTCAAATTCAGCATCAACCTCTTTCGGAAATATCTTCGGTACTTCCTTTACATAGTACGTGATGAAGTTCCAGTCTGAGGCATAGCTCTTCCATGTGCTTCCTCCGTCCTTGCTGTTTGAGGAATTTGAATCTGCATAGCTGTTCTCTGACATGAATACTCCAACGTTTGTATCTCTGCTGCCCCTCAGCACCATGTGATAAAGTGCGTCTTCCTCAAGCTCAACATCAGGAAGGTCAAAATAATAAAACTTCTGCTCTGTAATATCACCTGCCCACATGCTCGCATTTGTCAGTGCTTCTCCTGTCATATCAGGATAGCCTGTTGCATTGTCAGGGTATATCTCCAGTATAAGATTCCCCAGAGGAGTAGCGCTTTTTGTAAGCTTGACATCAACCCCAGCCAGCTTCGGCTCAGAAGGAACAAACCCCTGTGCTTGATACATGCAACCTGTAATAGGATCACAGTCAGCATCACTTGTTACGTCTGCTGATGTGCCTGAAAGCGCTCCCTCGGAGACCAGATCTTCTGCTGCAGCATGCGCATATTCTTCCACAAAATCAAGTGTTTGCTTTTCCTCCCAGTCACCTGTCTCATTTGTCCACAAGCTCGCACTTGCAATACCAATATTGTCGCTGAACTTTGCAGAAAGATTGTTTGTTTCTCCGGGTGCTATCTCGTCCTTTTCCTGCTTCTGGTTGCTCCATGTCGGGCTTTCCCTGTCTGTTATTCCTATTATGCCTGCTTTTCCAGGCGGATAGGCTGTGAAGTTTGTTACGTTCGCAGGTACACCGATGTATATCCCCTCAATCCCCCAGTAGATTGTGCCGAAATATCCTGTTGTGTCAAATTCGAATTGAGACATGTTGCATGGTGGTTCAGCTGAAGGCACGAACCAATCAGGAGAGATATCAACAGCCTCATAGGTCTTGTCATCATATGAGATTTTAAGTACAGCCGCATGGACAGGCAATACTGTGGTGTTCCAACATGCCATAAGAGTGACATTATCTCCTGCATCCACTGTCTGCTTGTCCCAGTTTACAGATAACCATTGCGGATTCTCTGTTGGTAGTATTGCAAGCCCAAATGAAAATAGGAGAATGCTGCTTATTATGAAGGCGAAAAATACTCTTCTGAACATGGTAATCTAAGAGAAAATTATGAAAGCCTGTATATAAAACTTACAACCTTGATGTCTTTGGTGCGGGTGGTTTTGCTATAGCAGCTGCAGCAGGCTTCTTCAGCATCACGAATGCAACTATTATAATCCCTGCTATTACAGCAATAATAGAACCGATTAGCCAGAGTGGCATTCCTTCAACAGGTACTGCACATGTCATTGTCTCAATGTATGCCTGGCAGACGTAATTCGTCTCAGCCCCGCACTTGTAGTTTGTCCTTGTCTGCTGTCCCTTTATGCACTTGCCCCAATCAGTGGGGTCAGGGCATGCAGGACATAACCCTCTAATACTAATTGTGCTGGTATCAGAGCTTGCAGAGTTGCCTGACTTGTCACTTGCCTTGACCAGCCATGTGAACTGGCCTGCTTCAGTTGCTGTCCATGTGAATGTTGCAGTGTCCTCTGTTCCTGACAGGGATTTGGTGCTCACAACCGCTCCGTTTATTTCCAACTGAGCTGATGAAAGCTCCTCATTGTCACTCCATGTTGCAGTGAATGTCACTGTATCTCCTTTCAGAGGACTATCATTATCAACATCAGCACTAACCAGTACAGGCGCTTCTGTGTCAGCTGCCTCACCTATGGAAAAGCTCAGCACAGATGACTCAGCGCTTTGCCCCTGCGCATCTTCGCATGCGATCTTCCACTCAACTTCCTGCTCTGAAAGCGCGGGGTTGCTCCATTCGAACACAACCTCCTGTTCAGTGCCGCTTATGTCCTGCGAGTCACTTTCTGCAAAATCAGTGTTCTCCTTTGTCCAGAGTGTTGCCTTGCTGAGCCCACAGTCATCCATGCAGACAACAGAAAGGTTGTTGCTTCCTCCTGCTTCTATTTCTACTTTGCTCTGCTTCTGGCTGCCGTATATAGGATCAGTAATATCATTAACACCAAAGCTCATGGAATCTGTCACATCCTCATTTCCTGACACATCCTGGCCGAATATCCTCCATGAAACAGGGCCGCATGTGTCTTCAGGAACATCATAAACAAATGTTGATGAGTTGCACAGCACGATTGTTTGCGTGCACCAGCACTCACAGTGCGGACCATCTGGCCTGTCAGGATTGAATATTGAATTGCAGGTGTTCCTGTCATACTCTGTGCTTAGCATTTCACAGTCAGTATGCTGGCATGCACTGGGATCCCCAACAGGACCGTATTCTGCTACCTTGACTGATGTTGTGGTTGTAACAGGCACAGTGTCCTGCCATGGTGTGGTGGCTGTTTCACCGTCAACAGTTGTCTCAAGCTTTGCCTTTGGCACATATGTCTCTGTGTCGTTCCAGCACGCGGACAGTGTGTTCTGCCCTCCCTGGTCAACAGAATCATATGCCTGGCTCTGGTCCCACCAGAACGGCGGTGTAGGATCTTGTGAAACAATGAAGGCTGTTATGTTAAAAAGACCAAGAAATATGAGTACAATACCAACAGCAATTCCAATTGCTGCAGCAAAAGAATTATCTTTTTTTCTCGATACTTTCCTTTTCCTCTTTGCCATCCCAATCATCCCTGTGGTGGTGCAGGTGGTGCTGCTGGAGCAGCTGCTTTGGCTTTCGGCTTCCTCCTCATCACCATGGCTGCAATCACAGCTACTACAACCACAATAATTATCAGAATTATCGGAATCAGCGCAGTGGTATCCAGTTCTGGTGCTGCACAGTCCTGCTCCTCAGTATCTAGTATTGTCCATGTTCCTATTGTTGTGTCACATTTGTATACTGTCCTGCTCTGTTTTCCTTCTATACAGTCTCCCCATGGTCCTGGTAGAGGCTTTGCTTCTACAGGGCATTGTATGACCTGTTCAGGCTGTGCCTTGACAAGGAATGTTAGGGAAGCTGTTTCAACAGTGTTTCCTGCACTGTCAGCTATCTTGACCATCCATGTATAGGAATCTTCCTCAGGAGCAAGCCAGCTGAATGTTGCTGTATCGCTTGTTCCATCAAGTGTTATAGTATCAATCTCCTCTCCATCAATGAGCAGGGTTGCACTGGCAAGCTCTTCATTATCAGTAGCTTCAACTGTTATTGTGACAGTGTCACCGGTCCTTATTGTCAAGGGCTCATACTCTGATATTGTAATTAGTGGTTCTTCAGTATCAGTTGTAACATATTCAACAATTGTGAAGCTCTTAAGATCGGACTCTCCTTCGTTTCCGAGTGCATCAGAAACAATAACCTTCCAGTTCACAACAGTGCCTGCTGATACGCCTGATGTGTCAAAGATATATGATGCAACATCCCCTGAATCAATTGACTGCGAATCTGTTTCCTGGTTTGTATAATCATCAAAGAACTTTACAGATATCGGGCCGTTCTCATCAATGCATGTTGCAGTCAGGTTGACCTTTTCACCTTCCTTTACTTCTGTCTTGTCGCTTTCAAGCTTGCATGTGGGTATGTTCAGGTCCTGTACTGTGAAGCTCATCACGTCCGTCTCATTTTCGTTTCCAGTTCCATCAAGCCCCTTAATCTTCCAGTAAATTGTTGTGCCAGAAGCATATACATCAGGAACAACATAAACAAAGGTTGATGTACTGGAATTTCCGCTTAGTGCAACTGTCATCTCTTCTGATATAGGCCAGTTATCTGTGTCAGTTGTTACAAAGAGCTGGGCGCTTGCAAGAGCTGTGTCATCACTCCAGTCAGCAGAAAGAGTTATTGTCTGCCCTGGCCCTGCTGTATCCGCAGACTGTTGCTGGTTCGACCATGTTGGAGGTGTTTCATCAGTAGGTCCCCATTCAAACTCTCCTCCCACAACTGGAAGGTCCTGTATGCCGATATAGGCAGTCACTGTAAAGTACCCTACTCCTATTATTATGACAGCAACCAGAAGTGCAATCATTGCTGTCTTGCTGTTGACCTTTTTCCGCCTTGCCATTTGACCTACCTAATCTTAATATAAAATATTAGATATTTAAAGTTATTTTTTGGCTTGGGGTCTTTTTGCAGCCCCTTTTGCAGCAGGTGCTTTCTTTCCTCTCAGCGTGATAAATGCTGTTCCAGCAGCCAGAACAACCACAACCACCACTATTATGAGCTCCACAGGTATTTCAACAGCCGGCTTTGTTACCACAGCTGCTTCTGTTATTGCCTGTTTTGCCTGATCTGCAAGCGTGATTGCATTTGCATAGTCTCCTGTGTTAAAGTAATTCACTGCATTATGCAATATGTTCTCAGCTTCTGTGGTATCCTTGCCTTCTTGCTTCGCAAGGGTTATCTGGGTTGCTGCATCAGCAATTGCCTGGTTTGCATCATCTGCTGTTGGTCCAACAGCAACAGCCACACACTCGCCTGCTATGCATTGCTCTCCTGACGGGCAGCCAGCATCCTCACAGCAGGTATCAGATGTTTCACCTGCCTCCAGAACACCATTTCCACAAACAGCAACAGCTGCTGTTACATTTGCTTCTTCCTCAACACATACATTGTCCACGCATGTCTGGCCGGTCGGGCATCCAGCATCCAAACAGCATGTATCTGAGGTTTCATTTGCCTCCAAAATCTCATTTCCACAAACAGGAGCAACCCCTTCAACACATGTATTGTTCACGCATGTCTGGCCGGTCGGGCAGCCAGCATCCAGACAGCATGTTGCAGAGGTCTCGCCTGCTTCTAAAATATCATTTCCACAAACAGGAACAATCGGGCAGTCAGCAGGGCAGGTCGTACTGTCCTCACCTTCTTCACATATATCATTTCCACAAACAGGACCTGCTGCTTCCTCCTCTCCTGTTATTACATAATCAGAAAGACCGGGTGATGTTGCCTTGAAAGCATAATCTGTTGCAGTGTCCTGCGCGCCCTCCCTTACAGTTGGAAGTTCATTCCACTGGTTGCCTGCCCATCTCTGCATCTTTATTGTTGTTATGTCAATGTTGTTGTTTGTCACCCAGGTCTTGCTAACAGAAAAGTGCATGACGTTCGAGGTAACAGTATCATCAGTAATAGGCATACCAATGTTATCTACACCCTGGAAGTCAATGTCTATATAACTGTAAACAGCTTCAGCAGGCGTGTCTGCTCCAGCAGGCTTTTGTAGGCCCAAATTATTAACAGTAATAGCTATGTTAACAGAGCCCTTGTTCAATGTCAGGTCAATGCTCCTTATGCCGTGCAGGTCAGGCCTTGCCATGATTGTTGTTGACTTCACCCCAGCAGCAACAGCTCCTGTATTCTTCTGCTCAGTGGGTACTTCTTGATAAGTAGGCGGCTTTTCACTACAGCTTCCTGTAGGTTGGCCCGTTATAGTAAATCCGGAGTATTCCCATTCGCAGTCTGGATTTGCCTCACATGCTGCCTTTGTTGTATAGCCTGGGCAGCCAACCTCTACTGTAGGTACTCCTGTCCCAGGCATCTGGGCAACAATATAAGCAGTCCCTGCCATGAAAATCAGGATCAGCGCTATTAATGCTATAAGAATGGCAATCCATGCAACAGGACTAATCTGCCTTTTTGCCCTCCCTTTCCTCTTTCGTGCCATACCAACCTATCAATAAATAAAAAAGCCAAATATTTAAAGCTTATAAAAGCCTAAATCCCAGTTATTGCATAAGGGAGAATGAGGAATATGGAAAAGGAAAAGACAGTGATGCTGCTGCATCTTGTTGTGGGGATTGTTGCAGGATATCTCAGCTATGTTATATTCCGTCCCCTTTATGCAGCCGTGCTCATGCTCGTCATACTGCTTATAATGAAACAGGCGACAAACACCATCACCAAGCAAAAGAAGAAGGCAGGCTGGTGGTTCGGGAACGGCGGGGTCGTTTATATCTTTGTCTGGTTTGTAAGCTGGATAGTTTTCTTCAACCTACTGGCCTAGCTCCGGTATCCTGATTGTCCTTTTCTTCCTTTTCATTACAAGCAGTCCTGCTGCCCCAACAGCTATTAGCACAACAGCAGCTATCAGGATGATTATTGTGAAGTCAAATCCTGGCTGCGGCACTGTTATTATTTGTGCGCTGATTGCTGCTGATTCTGCTGCATTTGCCTTTGTAACAGCTGTTTCCCAGTCACCAAGTGCATATGCATCCTGTGCCTCAGCCAGAAGGGCCTCAGCATCTGTTGTGTTCTTGCCTTCAGCCTGTGCACCATCTATTTCGCCCTGTGCAGAAGAGATAGCGCTGTCAGCATCAGCCTGTGTTGCACCTGCAGGCGCTTCAAAAACCTGGAGGCTTGCTGAATCAATCTCATCTCCTGAGAAGTTCCCGTCCTCATCAATATCAAAGCACGCATAGTAATCATAGAATCCCCCATAAAGCGGTGCAGTGAAATCACAGCTCCCGCCTGCATCAGCAAGGCTGGCTGTACATTCTGTGGTTCCTTCACAGCTGCCCTCCTTTATGTAGGCTGTCCTTCCTGCACAGTTGCTCAGGCCACTAACACTTGCTGTAACACTGCTTCCAGAGGCTGCAGTGCTGTCCATACTCAGGGAAACCTTTCCTGAGCACATTTCAACTACTTCCTTTTCCTCACCTGTTATCGTGAATATGGAAAAGCCTGGTGAAACAGCAGAGAAGACTATCTCCTTTGCATCAGAATCCACTTCTGTTGTTAGAAGTTCTTCCCATTTCAGGGAACCAACATCCCATCTCTTCAGATTCACACTCGTGATATCAATGTTTTGTGCTCCAATCCAGTCCCTCTCAACTGCGAACTCAAATGTAACAGAATTAACATTGTCATCTGTAATGCCTGTTGGTGTGAGCTGAATATATTGATATACATCACCAGCCGGTGCAGTGACCTCTTCTGGCATCTCATCTAACTTCTCAATAACAATCTTGACACTACTAAGGGTTACTTTTTTCACATCAAGGCTCATTTTCCTGAAGCTAAGCTCTTCCACTTCTCCGATTTCAATATCAAATATCCTGTCCCCATAAATCTTTGTTACTGATGCAGTAGCTTTTCCTTTCTCCTTTGTTACAGTAGCAGAGGGCTGTTCAGGAGGCTCACCACAGTATGCTTCAGCTGCAAATTCCCCTCCTGTTACTGCTGGGTGCCACACGCATCCTGCTGCCTCGCACATTGCTTGTGTCCAACATTCCTTACAGTTCCCGAGCCTGCACTTAATTTCATATTCACCTTCTACAAAATCTTCCCCAAATCCATCAGGCAGGCCATCTATAACAACATAGCCTGTTACAATAGCAAGACCGAAAAACAACAGAACAGAGAGTACCAGTGCAGCTGACCATGCCCAGATGTTGTTTCCCTTTGCCATAATAAAAATTTGTTCCTCAATTATAAAAGCTTTAATATTCAGCACCTCCATATAGAAAGTGTGGTAACATGGAAGAGCTTGGTGACTGGCAAAGGACACACTATTCGTCTGAGAGAAAGCCTGAACAGGATAGCGACACAGTGATTGTAATGGGCTGGGTGCGCGCCATCCGCCTGGTGGGCAAGCTGATTTTCTTCCAGCTTGCTGACCGCGACGGCTTTGTGCAGGTAACAATAAGGCCCAAGGATGTTCCAGAAAATCTGATTAAGAAACTTGAAAACATCTCCAGGGAGACAGTGCTCGCAGTCAAGGGCACAGTAAAGGCAAACAAGGAGGCGCCCCATGGCTTTGAGATAATACCAAGAGAAGCCAGGATATTGA
>JBHIDR010000024.1:0-11762 GCA_046760225.1 Candidatus Aenigmatarchaeota archaeon | reverse complement strand
ATTAAGAGGTTACGCTCGGTTGCACCTCGCTTCACCAAATCGGCTAACGCCGACTTCGTTAAATCGCATATGTTAAAAACGAACTCTTTTACATATTTGTACTATAAAAAGTCAAAACCCAAGGACTACTTCTTTCCCTTCTGCATTTTGTAAATCTTTTGCATCCTGTTAATATCATCAGCGTCCTTGGGTGACTTGTCAGGCCTGAGGCGCAAAAATCTGGGAAATCTCAGGGCATAACCGCTCTCATATGTTGGGGAGCGCTGTATTTCCTCATAAGCAACCTCGATTATTATCTTGGGCTTTATCTTGACATGATGGGCTTTTTCTGATTCTATGTGGGGCTTGAGCATCTTTGTCATGTCAGCAAAAGTCACGTCCTCTGGCTTTGTCTTTTTTTCCTTTATTCCTGTGCCAAGCATGCCGCACTCAAGGAACTTGTCACCTTTTCTTACACCAAGTATGAGCGAGCCAATCCATCCTGCCCTCTTGCCGGTTCCCCATGTGCCCCCTATTATTGCAAGGTCAAGGTTCTCGAGTGTGGGCTTTACCTTTAGCCAGCCTCCTGCTACTCTTCTTCCGAATACATATTTTGCATCAAGGTTCTTTACCATAACGCCTTCCTGTCCAGCATCAAGGGACTTCTTGTAGAATTTGTCTGCTTTTTTCAGGTCCTTTGTTACCAATTGCTCTGCAAGCTGGAACTTGCCCTTTATGGGCTTTACATTCCTTTCCAGTATCTTTCTCCTTTCAGAGAACTTCTTGTCAAAAAGTGTGTTTCCATTGATGTAGACTATGTCAAAGAGGTTTATCTGAACAGGAATCTCCTTTGTCATCTCCCTTATCCTGTACTTCCTCTTTATCCTCTGGGAAAGTCTTTGGAACGGCATGGGTTTCCTGGTCTTTGGGTCTATTCCCAATACCTCACCTTCCACAATGCATTCCTTTGCCTTAAGGCCCTTCTTAGCGTACTCAACAATGTCAGGGAACTGGTTTGTGACATTCTCCTGCCTCCTTGTGAACACCCATATCTTGTTTCCCTTTTTCTGTATCTGAGCCCGCATGCCGTCGTACTTTACTTCAATTGCCACCTTATCAAACTTCTTGAGGGCGTCCTTCAAGGTAGGTGCTTTCTCTCCGAGAAGCACTGCTATGGGCTTGCTTATCTCGATTTCAATTTTCTTCAGTCCCCTTTCCTTTGCTTTCTTGGCTATTCTTGCAACTTCGCCATAATCCTGCTTCAGGAACCATGCATGCTCAACCAGTTTCTTATCTACATCAAATGCCTTTGCAATAGCATCCCTTATGATTCCTTCCGCAACACCTACCCTCAACTCTTCCAGTACAGTGCGCACAATGTACTTTGCCTCCTTTGGCTTGGCTGAGACAAGCAGGTGGGAGATGATGCTGAGCTTCCTTTCCTGAGAGCCCTTGCCTGTCTGCTTTGATATTTTCTGTATGCCATCAAAGACATTGTCAACAGTAAGAATTCTTTTCTTGAGTGTTGCCTGCTTCCTCTTTTTTAGAAGGTTTTCTGCTGTGAGGCCAAGGTCACCTGTTTTCTTGAAGTCTTTTGTCACCTCAGCTGCGGTTTTGCCGCTTGCCTTTGCTATTGCCTTTATCATGAGCTGGTTGGCCACACCTATGACTTCCTCTGACCAGGATGGGAAGACCTTTCCATTCAGAAGCAGGACAACCTTTGTAATCAGGTCAGTGGGTGTTTTTTTCAAAAGCTTTGCCACAATTTCTGTTTTTTCCAGCTTCTTGGTTGTTCCAAGGAGCTCCTCATAAACATCAGCCAGCTCAGAGTAGCGCATATTTAATATTTGATTACCCTAATAAAAAGCTATTTAAACATTCCATCTCAATTATTCTTATGCCATTCAAGACAGTCTCTAAGTTTGCAAAAAAGAAAAAGAAGGTGGAGCTTCCCAGAGGCAAGTCCACTATATGGGACGTTGTATTTGAAAATATAAAGTCCAGGGTATCTGTGAGGAAGTTCAAGAAAGCAGATGTTTCGGACAGCCTGATAGAGGACATACTGATTGCAGCCTCGTATGCTCCTTCAGCAGGCAACCAGCAGCCATGGGAGTTTGTTGTTGTAAGGGACGAGAAGCTAAAGCAGCAGCTGGCTCATGCTGCCTTTGACCAGAACTGGATGCTCACTGCGCCTGTTCTCATTGTTGCTTGCATAAACATGCGCATTGCAAGTGCGAACTATGGTGAAAGAGGGGAGAAACTTTACTGCGTACAGGATGTTGCAAATGCAACAGAGAACATGCTCCTTGCTGCAACAGCGCTTGGCCTTGGTACAAGCTGGGTAGGTGCTTTCAGCGAGCCAATGGTCTCCACAATATTACACTGTCCTGACTATGTGAGGCCTGCTGCAATAATTGCAGTTGGCTGGCCGGATGAAGTCCCTGCTGCATCACCCAGGCATCCCCTGAAGGACTTTGTGCACCATGACATGTTTGGTGAGACAGAAAGGGAAAAGAAGGTAAGGGGAAAGAGGGTAGTGAAATTTTAACCCTCATTTAACCCTTAAATGTTTTTCTATCGTATATTAAGGCATGGGGGAACGTGTGGTTCTTAATAGTCCAGCTGATTTCAAATCAAAAATAGCTGATTTGAACAGAAGGATAGCTGACATTGACGAGAGACTGTCTGAGATGTACAGGGAAGGCGCGGGCTCGACGCTGATAAAAATCAAGGCTACAGAGCGTCTGGAAAGGCAGACAAAGAAGTCGCTTTCCATGCTTCAAAGGAAACTGATGGACCTGAAGGACGAGAAGGCCGACAGAAGAGTTCTTCTCAACATCCAGAAATCCGTGAGGGAGCTGGACAGGGAATTAAAAAACATAAAGGAAGTAAAAACAGAGCTGGAGCGCGGGATAAGGGAGACACGAGCAGCAAGGAATGAACTTGAAAGCAAGATGAAGGTTTTCCAAAAGGACATCAGGACCGAGGCAGGAGATTTCAAGGTACTGAACAAGAAGTTCAGAAGATCAATGGACGAGCTGGAAAGGAAGATAAGGAAGCTGGAAAGGCTGCCCAAGGAGCTGGATGAACAGCTCGAAAAGCAGGAATATAATTTCAGGGAAAAGATAGAGTTCATAAATTCTGCAATATCAACGCTCAACAAGAAGCTGTTTGATGCTGCTTCTGATTTTGACAAGAAGTTCGCAAGAAAAGAGGAGATGTCAGGCATAGAAAGGGACATTGATGAGCTCAAGGAATGCATAAGCAGCCTGAGCAAGAGCCTGAGGATAACAAAATCACTTGCTGAAGAAGTCAAGGAAAACAAGAACAGGATTGAGAAGGCAAACTCTACCCTGAAGTCACTGGGCAACTGGGGCAGCACCATAGAGGAGAGCGTAAACACAGCGCTCAAGGGAATAGGAAAGAACCATGACATTATATCAAGATTTTCTTCAGAAATAGAAGACCTCAAGTTGGTTGACAACACAAGGGAGATCAAACTGATCAGGAGGGAGGTCAAAGAGCTTGAAGACAAGCTGTCAAAGATATCGTTTCCTGATTATTCTGCTGATATAGATGGTATCAGGAAGAAGATAAGGGAAATAGAAGGCACAGTGTCTTCAATACATGATTATTCTGAGGACATCCAAGACTTGCGGAAAAAGATAAGGGAGCTGGAAAGCACTGTTTCCAGCATTTCAATTCCCAATCACTCCCACAAGATAAATAATATAGAGGGAAAAATCCAGGATATTGAGAAGTCAGTAAAAGAAACTGATATTTCTAATGTAGGAGAAATGGTATCCCGATGGTACGAAAGGATAAAAGCAGAGGAAGAAAGCAGGAGAGCAGTGCTGCAGAAAGAAATAATGCAAAACAGGCAGATGGTCAATGAGCTGCAAAACAGGCTGGTGGGAAGGGACAGTGAAATGGCCAAGGCAGGGGAAGGTATAAGAAAAATAGAGAGGGTAATAGAAAGTATAGAGAGGAACCTCATAGGTCATGATGATATCAGGAAACTAAGGAATATTATAAACACTGATATTGAAGAGATAAGAAACAGGCTTGCAGAAGAGAGAGGAAAGAGAGCGGAAATCGAGAGCAAGCTGAGGGAAATAGAGGAAATCCGGCCTGAGACTGATACTTCAAGAATGGATGAGCTGGAAAGAAGAATAGATAAAGTCGAAGAGGAGGTGCCAGAATTGCCAGAGGATATTGTAAAGAAACCGGAAATTGAAGATTTGGAGGTACGGATGAGCAACAAGCTGAATGAAGAGTTCGCCAGGTCCATTGATGAAAAAATAGAAACAGAGAGAAGGAAACTGGAGCAGCAGGTTGTCAACCTGAAGCAATGGGCAAATGACATAAATGCCAGAATAAACGCCCAGGACTTCTCATCTGAGATCGCACCAGTGATCAAAAGCATGGAAGAGCTGAGAAACAATATTCAGAATGAATTGGCATCCCTCAAACAGGGACTTTCCATGGTCGAGAGCAGGAACCAGGTGATGTTTTCTGAAATAAAGAAGGTCTCTGAAAGCCAGGACAGGACAGAGGAAAGGAAGATAATGGATTCCCTGCAGAACAGGATTAAGGAGCTGGAGCAGGAAAAGGAGAGGTTGCAGGAAATGATTTCAGAGACAAGGGGCAAGATGGTACAGAAGCCTGATATGGGAAGCATTTCTTCCTTTATTGAGGACAAGGTCAAGGAAATAGAAGGTAAAATGCCCAAGGACTTTGTATCAAAGAAGGAGATGGACACCGCCTTACTTGAGCTTGCTAACAGCATAAGCCAGAGCAACCAGCTGGAGGACATGGAAAAAAGGCTCAATGCCATGGAAAAGAGCATGAAGGAGCTAAGCACGATGAGTACAGCAATAGATAGCCTGCACTCGACAGTGAACTCAATGGGTAAACATCTGGCTGAAATGCCAAAGAATTTAACCTTTGGGGACGAACTTCAGGTTATAAGGAGCGGGCTTTCCCAGCTTGATTCAATACAGCAGCACATAATGCACATCCAGCAGGAAATTGCTGCAATAAAGGCGCAGATGGCACAGAGTGATGCCCACTTTAGGATTGACAACGTAGAGGAGCAGCTGGAAGACCTCAAAAGAAACAGGGGAAAGGAGCCCATGGGAGACATAATCAAAGCACTTGATGACAAGCTCTACAGGATGCAGAAAAGGCTTTCATATGAACAGGGTGAATGAATGGAAATACTAACGCAAATGATAGCGCTGATGGCGCTGCTGATAGGGATATTCGTAGGTGAAATGATAACCTTCCGTGCCTTCGGCAGGCCAAAGGCAAAGGCACTGATAGTTGACATGTTCATCTTCGTGGTCGTGCTGGTTCTGATATTCAATTTTGTTTCCTTTACTGCCTTGGGCTGGCTGTTTTATCTTGTGAACTTTATTGTGGGAATGCTGTCCATAGTCATGGTAAGGGGAATAGAGGCCAGCATAAAGCTCACTGACAGGCCAAAGGAAGGTGAGAAGATAGCAGTCAACATAGTGCGCACACTGAGCAGATATGGCCTGGATGACAATGAAATAAAGAGCGTCCTGAAGAGGTCAGGCCTGTCGCCAAGATCTGTTGACAAGCTTGCAGAGCTGGTGGAAAAGAATGTTCCGCACTATGTGCCCAAATTGGTGAAGATAGAGGCAGACCTGGAGGAGATAAAGGCTGGTATAGCCAGCATCAGCACCTCCCTCACGAAGCTCAGGATGAACGAGCTGGTCCATCTTAAAAAGGAGATTGCAAGGCTGAAGGCGAAAAAGGCAAAAAGAAACAAACGCACCAAAAAGGCAAAAAGGAAGAGGAAGTGATTAGTGCTTCAACACCCTCTTTATCCTACCCTCATTTACAAGCTCAGGAAGTACTTTCAAGAGAAATAATGTATTCAAGTTCATCTTCTCAGCAATCTCTTGAGTAGTAAGTCCGTCCTTATGCTTTCTTATAAGTTTTTCAATTTCCATTTTCTTTTTTTCTTCTTCAAAAGTATCCAGTAATCTGTTGACCATATCTGTGACAGATTCATCTTTCTTGGGGGGTATTTTAATCCACTTCTCCTTTTTTATTTTCCTTTTTGACGCTATCCATACCCTTTGCATTTAACCACCTCAATTGATATTTACGTTAATTTATCCCAATTCTCCTCAAATGTACCTGTTTTATGCCATAATTGAAGCTCTTCACCGAAAAGCTTTTTCATTACAACCCTTCCGTCAACACCCCATTTGTTCGCATTACTATAAAAGAGTTTAGCTGATTGACAAGCAACTGTAGCCATCACTATCAGGCTTTTATTAAGGTTCGGAGAATATCTGAAAAATATTGACGATACATCATTATTCTTGTTGAAGAAGGATATCATACCTGCGAAATCCCTTCCTCCTTTCTTTATCATATCCCTCATTATTATATCAAAATCCTTTTCTAGATTTTTCAAGAATTTTCCGTTGGATTTTATCATACATTATTTTAATTGTTCGAAGACGTATTTAAGGGCGTCGTTTTTATTCTATATCTTTAATAAGCTCAAGAACCTTCTTAATCCTTTCAGGACTTGATTTGTACATATTCTGAATCTTATTCGTCTGCTCATCTGTCAAAGAAATTTCTTCCTTTTCTTGAAGATGTTGTATGGAAGCCCTTACCATATCATTAACCCTTATTTTTGGGAAATGTTTTATTTGTTCAGAATTAATTTTGATGCTGTATTTTAACATGAATTTATCTGTTAAATAAAAGAATTTATCTAGGTCTTTTTCAGAGAATCCTAATTCTGATAAATGCTTAAGTACATCACTAAATCTTTTACGGAATTCTATATTATCCTTTATATCAACAAATAATTTCCGTGGTACAATAACTCTGATTTTAGGGGTACTCTTTCTTTTATGATGTTTAATCATCATATAAAAATAGATTTAACAAGTATAAAAACATGTTGTTTTATTTATCTAAAAATAGAAGATCATCAACCTTTTCAGCAAATTCTATGATGTAAAAAAGGAAAATATTCCTGTAAATTCTGTTGCATCATTATCTTTCATCTCATTTAAGATATGTTTTGCACCCTTAACAAAAAACTTTCTGGTTTCATCACGGGGCATTAAAATCATATACCTATTAAGAGTATTGAAGACATATTTAAGGGCGTTGTTCTAGTATTGCCATCTTCTTCTTTTTAGCTTTTTCCCCTTCTTTCTATATTCCTCCTCAATTTTTTTGTATTCCTCCTCTATGTATTTTATTGTTTTGAAATTTACCTTTTCTTCATATTCCTTATTATACTGCAGAGCAAGTTGATAATAAGTTATCTTTTTTAGCTTCTTTGTTAAATTTTTTAAAGAAATTTTAAATTTTTTCATTTTCGAAGCCTGATAAATTGAAACTAGTGCCACTACCTGATACGTAGCTGGTTCAAGAGATATTTCTTTTTTCCAGATTTTATAGGTCAATACAGTATAAAATTTTAGTACAAAATCCGTGATTTTTTTAGGTAATTTCAAATCTTTACACTGCATTGATAGGAGTCTTTTATAATATCTATATTCATGATATAATGATAATGGTGGTACAGGTGACATATTAATTAAATAGTTCTAAAAAGTATAAAAGGATGTTGTTTTTTTAACTAATAATTAAGGAAAAGATTTTTCCACAAATAAAGTGATATCGTCCAGATTCTTTACAAATTCTATTTGATCAGCATTTGTCATTGTTTTCTGTTCAACCTTTGATAAAACCCTTTGTGACCTCACAGAATATAATTCTCCCATCCTTCCAACCTTTTCAGTGAAATGAGGATCTCCTTTATTCAAACCCCTTTTTGATACTATTTCATCAACTCTGGATAAGAATTTTCCTGTTTCCTCACCTTTTAAAATGTCTTTTGGAGAAGCACGATTTCTCACAATAGCATAGTACTTGGCTAAAATCTTTTTATCTGGAGATACCAAGCCCTTTTCCCATGCATTTAGTTCTGATTTCACTAAAGACATAGCATACTTTTTAGGTATTCTAGAGTCAGCTATAATGTCTTCTGCTATATTTATGATATTATCTGCTTCATCATCACTCATCTTTGTCATTTTAATTAGATTTCTTTTAACTTTATTCGGATTGTACCTTCCCTTGAAGGCAGCATTGTCGATAAGATGCTGTGCTTCATGAGAAACTAATGCTTTAGGATTATAATCATTAATAAGTCTGCTGTTTAGCTCCATCTCTCCCTTGGCATTTATTCTTGCAGGAATCTTGGCATTGTTTCCTTTGAATTGTTTCATGGTAATATCTTTAACTCCAGCTTTATTCATTTTGTTTACAAGAGCAGGGTCTTTATCTATTCTTTTCAGAGATTTTATTGCGCCATCTATCTCTGCCTTCTTTACGCTTCCTGTTATTTTGGCTTTGAATTTCAGCTTTCCCATTTCTTCTATCTGATGAGGCTTAAGTTTTGCTCTTTCTAACCCTACAAGCTCTTCTGCCGAGAGCTTGTTCATAACAGCTTTAGAATAACCTGGATCAATTACGCCATTTTCTATGTCCATTATCCTCTTTACGTCCTTTGCTTTGAGGCCTTTTGCCTCCAGTTCAGCTATCCTGGGCACTCCGCCGTCGATGTTTCTTATGATGTCATCGGTATAGCCTTGGCTACGCGCTAAAATTGTGCCTACTTCTGCACCTATTTTTCCACCTATACGCGTCCTGGCAATCATCTGCGCAACTGGACGTAATGCAGCGCCCGCCCCATATCCAACCATTGTGACAGCCACCATTGGCCCCTTTTCAGCCATAACAGTCTTCGCGGCCTCCCAGCCGCCATCCATATAGGCTGTGCCCACATCAGCAGCAAAAACACCGCCTAGAGCAACATCAGATGCTATGAACAGGGTGGAGCCAGCTGTTCCGAGCATTGCACCTGTGCTGCTGGCTCCTATTGCTCCAAGGGATATTGACCCTGCCACTGCAAAGTCAGCTATAAGGCCAACTCCTGTCAGGGCAAGGGCAATCATGCCGATAATCATTATTGTCTCATAAGGATGCTCAACTATCCACTGGCCAACAGCCTTTGCACTGTCTACAACAGTTTTTCCAGCTGCAATGGCAAGGTTCTTTGCATCCCTCATGCCCTTGTAAATAAAAGAGCCTGCAGCAGCCATGTCCTTCTTTACCTTGTTGACCAGTGCCTTTCCTACTTGTTTTGCTGCTTTGAGCCCAGAGGAAATCTTTGAGGCTATGTTCTTTACAACAGTGCTTGCTCTGTTCACAATTCTGGATATTGAGGACTGCACAGACTTCTTAACAGCACCTATTGCACTTGCAACTGTCTGGGCAGCCCTGACATGGGTATTGACATATGCGCGCGCAACAGTCCTTGCACCTGAATATACTCTTCTTGCAACGCTTCGGACCGCAGAGCCTGCCCTGCTTACAATGCTGCGTGCTGTTGATACTGCCCTGGAGGCAGCATTGCTTATTGCCCTTCCAACACTTCTTACAGCCCTGCTTGCTGTGCTCACAATCCTGCTGGCAACAGTTCTGGCAGCACTGGCCGCCCTGCTGACTGTTCTTGCTACACTGGACACTGTCCTAGTGACTGTTCGGGCAACACTCCTGACTGCTCTTGAGAGGCGGCTCACTGTGCTTCTGACCGCCCTCCTTATTGAGGAAAGAAAGTTCTGGTAGGTTCTTTTCGGCGCATACATCTGCTTCATGTCTTCCCAGCTTACCTTTACAAGGTATTTCCTTCCCTTGTAGGCAAGGAGCAGTGGTATTGCTATTGATGCTGCAAGTGAGGCAGGAAGAACAAAATCTGTTGCACCGCTCCCGCTTTCAGGAGAGAACGGGACAGCTAATGCAACAGGTGCCAGGAAGAATAACATGGAAAGGAGTAAGAAGACCTTTCTCAGATTAGAAAAAGGTATGGCTGCCATTACCACCATTAGATATATGGTCGAAGTAAAATAAAAAGAGGTTGCTCTTTTCCTGAAGTTCGGTGAATGACGAAATGGGCTATATAATCAAGGCATTTAAAGATTACTGTGCATATTTAGTCAGATAAAATGTCTTCTCAACGGCATTTGCAGGGGGGTGCAGCCATAGTTTTAATAGGCCTTTTCTTTGTATTTCTTGCTCCTTCTGCTCTTGCAGCTGATACATGGTGGGACACTGACTGGAAATACAGCAAGGAAATAACATTCAATCTCTCAAATACAAGCGGGATTGGAAGAACTGAAATAATGCACTTCAATTTTACTCTAGAGCCAAATACAACATTCAACTGCTCAAAGGAATTAAGAATGACTGTGAGGGGCGGATGGTGCGACCAGAACAGCACATGCAAAGCAACACTTGATGACTGGAAAAGGAAAAGAACAGACTGGGTTTTGAGGGCTGACAAGAACAATGACCAATATTGGAGATATTATATAACGAATTCTGAGCCAGCTAACTGGAAAAGCTCGGGCCTTGATGATTCAGGCTGGAACCTTGGAAAGACTCCCATAGGCGACCATAATGGTTACAGGACACCATGGGACGGGGACAACTCTTATATACTTGTAAGGAACAGCACTGTCCTTAACATCAGCAATATATCTGATGTTGTCTCAGCAGAATTAAGGGTATCTGCTGATGATGATGCATCCTGCTGGCTGAACGAGGAGAGGATATTCATTTTCGGGACCAATGAAGAGGACAGGCACTGGAACGATTTCTATAATATCAGGCCCAGGCTGAACCTGACAGGGAAGAACACGCTGGCATGCAGGATATACAACTCTGGAGGCAGCCAGTACTTTGATGCCGAGGTAGAGGTGGTTGTAAAGGAATGGCAGAACACAACACCGCTGGCATACGATCCTGATGCACTGGAAACAGAGATTCCTCTGAAGGTCAAGGAAGAAAAATATCAGAACGGTTATTGTACGGCAGCAAACCTTTCAGCAGAAATCGAGATATACGAGGAACTTGGGCCTAACCTTGCATTCAACAAGACAACATATTGCTCTGCAAAATATAGCAATAGTTATAATTGCAGCAATATTGTGGATGACTCGTATGTTGATGATAATATCAATGGCTTGAATGATTTCTGGCTGTTGCCTAACGGCGTTACTGGATGGGCAAGGGTAGACCTTGGGAACAATATAACCATAAACAGAATTAGGTGGCTGAACACACACAATAGAGATAGTTATGATAGGGGAGCAAAGGACTGGAATGTCAAGACATCACAACAAAATAATTCTGGTTATGTGAACATACAGAACGGTTATGCGTATCAGAAGGATTCATATCCCTGGACAGAAGTTGCTTTCTTGCCAAGAAAGGCTCAGTATGTTCAGTTTGATGTTAACAGCTATCATAGCAGTGGAGGAGGATTAAATGAGCTCCAGGTCTATTCTGCCAACCTGAGCACAAGGAACTACAGGGTTTATTATGGGAATTGGGATACAAAGAGATCGGACATGAGATTTGAAAGTTTTGTTGCTTCAACAAGAAATACTGGTACTGGTGATATTTATTATATTGAGGATTATGGCAATGGTACTTTCGGTGAAGCTGTCTATGTTGACAAAGCAAACAGCAATTCAAGGGGCATAGGAATAGGGGATTTTGACAATGATGGTGACCTTGACATTGTAGCAGGTGACAACAGCTGCAGACTTTATGTCTTCGTGAACAACGGAGATGAGAGTTATTTTGACAAAGTGTATATCGGCACAATGAGCTGCAACGGCGGTATAAACGACATTGCTGTTGGTGAT
>JBHIDR010000023.1:0-12169 GCA_046760225.1 Candidatus Aenigmatarchaeota archaeon | reverse complement strand
AGGCTGATGACAGGATTAAGCGTGGACTTTACTGAACCAGACAGCAGGTTCGGACTGAAGCCATCATCCCCTACAGGCATGGACTGGACAGCGCACTTTGCAAGGTTCTATGAGGAGCTGTTAAAGGGGGTCAACAGCGTTGTAAAAGAGCATAAGAAAAAATATGGTGAGGACCTTACAGGCTATGAAGATGAAGTGATACACCCGGTATCCCCGATATTCTTCCCCTTTGTATTTAATGAAAAGGACGGGGACATAATAATGGAGCACGCTGCTCCTGAAGCTGTACTGGAAGCTGAGCTTTATCTGGAGCAAAAGAACAAGCATACATTTGGTTCCCTGGACAGGTTAGTAAAGCAAGAAGGGCCTATGACAGGAAACTATGAGTTCAGCGTAAAACTGTTTTCCGGAAGAGTGGCCAAAAAGGCGCGTACAGGCTACGTAGATGACAAGGAATTTTCAATGGGCTTTATCAAGAGGAACATACCTTTTCTTTCCGACTATTCAAGGGACAAGGTAAAGAAGTGCTTTGAGATAGGATATGAAAAGACAAAGGGAGTTGTGCAGGAGATTTTTAAACAGGAATATGAAAACGTGATTGACAGGAGCACATACCTCAACAAGCAATTAATGGCGCTGGCAATAAAGGAGAGCCTGCTCAATCCATTAGACATAAAGGAGATAGACGTTATTGCAATGGAAAGCTCATATGTCTGGGACATTCTAAAGTTCATAGACGGGGTCGAGTTCATAAGCTGGAAGGTGATGGAGAATGCTGAAAGGAGCTCTTACAGGGAGGCCGACCCCTCTTCAATAAACAGGATAATGGGAGGTTTTTATAGTGACTGGAAGCGGAGGATGCGAGCTTAACTTCTTTAACTGTCCCTTCAGGGACACTGATTTGTGCAGGCCTGATGATGAACTGCCCAAATGCACATACGGCCTGACAAAGGCCATTGATGAGGATGGCGACAGGTACATAACAGACCGTGCGCTTGATTTGCTAAAGGAAGATACGTATACTGAGGGGTATTCGCTCCAAGGAATAGAGGAGTACATACTGCTTCTGAACCACAGGGTTGACTGGATGGTGGAGTATGAGGGCAGGGAGACAGAGGACCTGATTAAATTAACAAGGAAATGGAAATATGAGCCATTGCCCATTCCAATGAAAGATGATTACAAGAAATACCATCTCAGGGGAAGCGAGTTCTCAGGTGGCACATTCGAGGAAGTAAAGGACAATGACCAATGGTCAACGAGAAAATGTGACATGTTCAGGATATTCACCAAGACAGACCAGACAAAGCTTGGATATTTGCAGAATGACCTGGCAATAAAAGGCACAACAGGCCATACGTTCCTGAACGGCCAGCATGTTGATGACATGATTGAGAACCAGAGGCTGAAGATAGATGGCATTGATTCTATGGACAGGAGGAAGTATTGTGAAAGGTTGCTGGAAAAGACATTTGTAATAGACGGCATGGAATATGTGCTAAGCGGGCATGCTGATGCAGTTCTGAAGTTCATAAACATGGAGACAGGAGAGGTGGAGCCTGTCATATTCGACCAGAAGAGGAAGAAGTACTCCATGTATGAGGAATGGGGAACCAAGTTCCAGATGAGCGTTTATGCACTGGCTGTGATAGAGCAGCTTGGCCTTGATTGCGAGCATTTCCAGGTCATATCTGCCAAAAGGCCAAGGGACCCGCAGAAAGGGGGCGACAGACCACTGGAACTACACATAACAAGAGTGGAATTTGATGAGGGGGAAGTTGTGGGCAACCTAGAAAAAGAAATAACAAGGACAGCCAATGTGCAGAGGAGGATACTGGATGACAGGAACTTCTACCAGAAGGTCAAGGATTCCATGCTTGAGGCAGGGAAGTGCGGTGACTGCTTCAACCTGCAGATATGCGAGGATGCTGCAAGGGAGCTCCATGGCAATGAGATGACAATGAGACAGCTACTGAGGGAGAAATGGGATGCAATAGAAGAGGATACAGCCCTACCATGAGTTCTTTGGCTGGCTATACTGGCACTTCCTGAGCTTTTTCACGTTCCTGCTGAGGCGCTTCCATGCCTTGCCCTGATAGCACCTGTCTTCCCCATCAACTTGCTTGTAGAAATCACAATCTTCACAGTCCTTGGTATACTGTTTCCAAGTGCCGTTCCATCTGCTCCATGGCCTTTCCTCAACAGGGAAGTCCTCCATAGCCCAATAGTGGGCAGCAAAAAGCTTTAAATACATTGAAGAGCAAAGGAGATTGGAAAGTTTTTGCGCAGAGCAAGGGTTTGGAAGGGCTCTTGTGGGATACGTGTTCTCAGAATAAGGTTTAAAAAGGTTGAAGAAGTTAAAAGAAAAAGTGATTCAATGCCGAAAGTAAAGAGGCCAACAAGGGGAAGCATGGGCTTTTATCCCAGGAAAAGAGCCAGACGTAGCTATCCGAGGATCAAGAGCTGGCCAAGGGCAAAGGAGACAAAGCCACTGGGCTTTGCAGGATACAAGGCTGGAATGACGCATGCCCTTGTGGTGGACACAAACCCAAACTCAAGGACAAAGGGCCAGGCTCTTGCCAGGTCAGTAACCGTGATTGACTGCCCTCCTCTTTCTGTTTTCGGTTTCAGAGCGTATGTTCATACAACTGCTGGAAAAAGGACTTTCACGCATGTTCTTGCTGAAAAAGTTGACAAGAAGCTTGCAAGAAAGTTGAGAGTTCCAAAGAAGTCTACAACAGCCATGCAATTGAAGAAAATAGATGATAATACCGACAAGATAGCAGAGATAACACTATTGTGCCATACAAATCCCCTGTTCAAGAAGAAGCCTGCTGTGTTCGAGGTTGCACTGGGAGGCAAGAAGGATGAGCAGCTAAAGTATGCCAAGGAAATGCTCGGGAAGGAGATAAAGGCGTCTGATATCTTTGCATCAGGGGACTTCATGGATGTTTCCGGAGTAACAAAGGGCAAGGGCTTTGCAGGTGCAGTGAAAAGATTTGGCATAAGAATTCATGGAAGAAAAGCAGAGCACCTTCATAGGAAGAGCGCGCCAAAAGGGCAGAAAGAGCCAGGAAAAGTAAGACCAACAATACCGCAGGCAGGGCAACTGGGTTACTTCTCAAGGTGCGAGCCGAACAAGAGGGTGCTGAAGGTTGCCAAGCCAGAGGAGATAGAAATAAAAGGAGGCTTCCTGAGATATGGGAAAGTGAGGGGAGAAGCGCTTGTTATTGAGGGAAGTGTGCCAGGCCCAACAAAGCAGCTGATAAGGATGAGGGTGCCTGTCAGGCCCAGAAAAACAAAGTTTCCTGTTGATGTCAGGTACATATCATTGGAGAGCAAGCAGGGTGCATGATTATGAGCAAAGTATATGACAAGGAAGGAAAGGTTGTAGGTGAAATCAAACTACCAGAGGTATTCAGCACTGAATACAGACCTGACCTGATAAAGAGAGCAGTGCTTGCACTGCAGTCAATGAGGAGACAGCCCTATGGTACGAACATCAGGGCAGGAAAGAGGACTTCAGCGCACTACCATGGCATGAGACACAGCAGGTATACCATGATGAACAGGGAGATGGCAAGACTGCCAAGAGTGCATGGTGGTCCGCCTGGAGTGGACCTGAGGGCAAGGCGCGCTCCGCAGACAAGAGGAGGCAGGCGTGCGCATCCCCCAAAGACAGAGAAGGTCTGGAAGGAAAAAATAAACAAGAAAGAAGCAGTGGTTGCACTCAAGTCAGCAATAGCTGCAACAGCCTCTGATATTGTGAGAAAGAGGCACAATATACCCAAGGGCCTTGAACTGCCGATAATTTTCAAGGACGATATTCAAGGAATAAAGAAGACGAGCGAGCTGAAGAAGGTAATGGTAGCAATGGAAATCAAGAGCGAGCTGGAAAGGGCAAAGAAGAAAAAGGTCAGGGCAGGAAAAGGAAAGATGAGGGGAAGGAAATACAAGACCAAGAAGTCGTTCCTTCTTGTTGTTGGAAAGGACGAGGGGATTGTAAAGGCGCTCTCTAACATCTCTAGTGCAGAGGTCTGCAACATAAAGAACCTGAATGTCGAGATGCTTGCTCCCGGAGCAAAAGGCGGAAGGCTCACACTATGGACAGAGTCTGCAATAAATTATCTGGGTGAGAGGTATGGCTGAGAAGAAGAAAGTCAAAAAGAAAGCAGCAATAGACCCCTGGAGCATAATCTATCATCCATTGCTCACTGAAAAAGCAATAGGCATGGTGGAAAAGGAGAACAAGCTCATGTTCATTGTTTCAAGAAAGGCTAACAAAAAACAAATAAGATGGGCAATTGAAACCGCCTTGGAAGTAAAGGTGGACAGCATCAACACGCTCATAGACAAGAGGGGAAAGAAGAGGGCAATTGTCAAACTGAGCAAGGAGTTCAATGCAGCAGACATTGCAACGAGGTTCGGTATGCTATAGGTGATTGAATGGGAAAAAGAATAATACAGAGGGCAAGGGGAAAGGGCGGACCCACTTACAGGAGCCCTGGACACAGGTTTGCTGGTGCAGTGAAGTATCCGCCTGAAGGAAAAGCAGAAGTGGTTGACATAATAAATGATCCTGCAAGGGACGCGCCTCTTGCCAAGCTAAGAATGGAAGACGGCAAGGAAATACTCATAATAGCAGCCGAGGGCCTCAGAGTAGGGACACTGCTTGATGTTGGAAAGACCCCTGCTGTTGGCAACATACTTCCGCTCTCAGCAATACCAAAGGGCTCGTATATTTTTGCAATAGAGAACATCCCAGGCAAAGGACCACAGCTATGCTGTGCAGCAGGCACGCATGCTATAATGGTTTCACATGAGCCAGGAAAAGTAATAGTGCAGATGCCTTCAAAGAAATTCAAGAACTTCAATCCCAAGTGCATGGCAACAATAGGTGTGCCAGCTGGGAGTGGCAGAAAGGAGAAGCCGTTTGTGAAAGCAGGCCAGGCATACCACAGGCACCATGCAAGAAACAAGCTCTACCCAAGGACATCAGCTGTGAGCATGAACCCTGTTGACCATCCGTTCGGAGGCCAGACAAAACCAGGACAGCCAAAGAGCAAATCAAGATGGGCACCTCCTGGAGCAAAAGTAGGGTCAGTAGCACCCAGGAGGATGGGAAGGAAAAAGAGGTGAGATGGTGGCAAAGATAGTCACATACAAGGGGAGAACAATCGAGGAGCTGCAGAAGATGAGCCTTGAAGAGTTTGCAAAGCTGGTGAGGTCAAGGGAAAGAAGGAGCCTGAAAAGGGGACTCACTGTGCAGCAAAAGAAACTGCTTGAGAGGCTGAGGAAAGGAAAGAAGGCTGTGGTAAAGACACACTGCAGGGACATGGTAGTGCTCCCCGAGATGGTTGGCAAGAAAATTAGCATTCATGCTGGCAAGGAGTGGGTAGTAATTGAAATAAAGACAGAAATGCTGGGAAGAAGGCTTGGAGAATTTGCAATGACCAGAAAGAAGGTCATGCACAGTGCACCAGGAGTTGGTGCAACAAAAAGCAGCAAGTTCCTGCCACTTAAGTGATGAGTATGAGCTATACAATGCCTGTAACAAAGGAAATGGTGACAGCAAGGACAACTGCAAGCATTTCCACGAAGAACGCGGTGGTGATATGCAGGCACCTGAACAGGATGCAGTTCAAAAGAGCAAAGAAAACAATCAGCGATATTGTTGAAAAGAAAAAGAGCATCAAGGGATGCTACTACACATCAGCATCAGAGAACATAAAGAGGCTTTTGGAATCTTTGGAATCAAATGCCAAGGCAAGGGACATTGAGCCCGGGAAGATGATACTTTTCATATCAGCCCATCAGGGAGCTACAATGATGAGGGCCAGGAGGAAGAGAAGGCACGGAACAATGATGAAGTCAACAAACCTCCAAGCAATCCTCAAGCCGGGGGAGGAGAAGGTGGAAAAGAAAAAAGAGGAAAAGAAGGTGGAAAAGAAATGATAGAGAAGAAGTTCATCAGAGAGAACCTGAGGCTTTCGGAAGTTGATGAATTCCTTGCAAGGGAGTTCGCGAGAGCCGGATACAGCCACAGCGATATCCACAGGACTCCCCTGTCAATAAGGATTACTGTTTATGCACAAAGGCCAGGCATGGTGATAGGAAGGGGAGGCAAGACAATTGATGCGATATCACAGGTACTGAAGGAAAGGTTCGGTATAGAGAACCCGCAGCTTGATGTACAGGAAATAGAGAACCCTGACCTTGATGCCAATATTGTTGCAAAGCAGATTGCGGCTGCAATAGAGAGGGGCCTGAAATACAAGAGGGTTGCGAGCCTTGCATTAACAAGAATAATGGAAGCAGGTGCAGTGGGTGCAGCAATAAGAATCGGTGGTAAGGTCGGTGGAGAAATGGGAAGAACAGAGAAGTTCTCTGCAGGCTACCTGAAATTTGCAGGTGAGCCAGCTGAAAAGCTTAGCAAGGCATATGCAACTGCCCAGGTAAAGCTGGGCACAATCGGGGTCCAGGTAAGGATACTCATAGAGCCGCCTAAAGAGATAGAGGCCATGAAGAAACTTGGAAGGAAGATGATGAAAGAAGAGGAAGAGAAGCCAAAGGAAGAAGAAAAGAAGGGGGAGAAGAAAAAAGAAGAGTGATGCTGATGGCGATTATCAGAATCAGACAAATCCATGAGATGAGTGAGGATGATTTGCGCAAGAGGCTGGCAGAGCTGAAGATGGAACTGTCCAAGGAAAGAGCGCAGATTGCTGTTGGAGGAAGTCCCAGCAATACCGGACGTGTCAGTGAAACAAGAAAGACAATGGCAAGGATACTCACTGAACTCAAACAAAGGAAAAAGAAAAAGGAGGCGAAAACAACTGGCAGTATGTAAAGTTTGTGGTTTGCCTAGGGAACTCTGCGTATGCGGGGCAATGGCAAAGGAGGCCGCAAAAATAAAGGTCTATAATGTTAGGAGGTCGTACGGGAAGTGGGTGACCATTGTGGAAGGAATCGAGAAGGATGCAAAGGAGCTCACAAAGAAGCTGAAGTCGCAGCTCGCGTGCGGAGGCACCTTCAAGGAAGGCAAGATAGAACTGCAGGGCAATCACAAGATGCGTGTGAAGGACCTGCTGATAAAGGCAGGCTTTTCACCAGACCAGATAGAGGTTGAATGAAAATGCCGATAACGGCCAAGAACCTCGTGAGGCATGAACTCATAGGGCTCGATGCAGAGGTTGCAGAGAGCAGGAACAAGACACTGGTAGGCGTAAGAGGAAAAGTGGTCAATGAAACAAAGAAGACACTGGTAATGAGGACAAAAAAAGGAATAAAGAAAATAGGTAAAGCAACATCAGACTTCATTTTCACGCTGCCTGACAAAAGAAAGGTAAAGGTCAGGGGAAAGACAATAGAGCTGAGGCCTGAAGACAGGATAAAAATAAGAATAAGAAAGTGGTGACAATGGCGCTGACAAAGAAAAAGAAAGAGGAGAGAAAGCATGCAAACATAGGAATAGATGCTAAACCACCCAAAGGGACATGCAAAGACAAGAAATGCCCGTGGCACGGTTCCCTGTCCTTGAGGGGCAGGATAATCAGAGGCATTGTGAGGAGTGCCAAGGCATCAAAGACAGCTGTGGTGGAATGGAGATTCGTGCACTATCTTCCCAAGTACGAGAGGTATGAGAGGAGGAAGGGAAGGGTTGTTGCCTACAATCCACAGTGCATCTCAGCAAAGGTAGGGGACAAGGTCAAGGTTGTTGAATGCAGGTCGCTCAGCAAGACAAAGTCATTCGTTGTGATTGAGGTGGGAAAATGAAAGCAGTGTCCGCATCCATGACAAAGGCTCTCCAGGTAGGAAGTTACCTGAAGTGCATAGATAACACAGGAGCAGACCTGCTGCAAATAATTGCTGTGAAGAAATACAAGGGTGTCAAGAGGAGGAAGCCCAGGGCAGGAGTATCAGACATAGTGGTGGTAGCTGTTAAGAAAGGCGACCCGAAGATGAAGCACGAGGTTGTTGATGCTGTTATAGTGAGGCAGAAAAAGGAGTACATGAGGAAGAACGGGATGAGGATGAGCTTTGAGGACAATGCAGCTGTGCTCATCAACGAGAGGAAGGAGGCAAGGGGCACAAGGATAAAGGGCCCTGTTGCAAAGGAGGCAGTTGAGAGGTTTTCCACAATAGGAAAAATAGCAACAACGGTGGTATGATGGCTTCAAAAAAACCAGGAAAACAGAGGAAGAGGATTTACAGGGCAAAGCTGCACAAGAGGAAGAGGTTGGTCTCAGCCAGACTCAGCAAGAGTCTGGCAAAGGAGATGGCGAAGAGGAGCCTTGGCCTGAGAAAGGGTGATGAGGTAAGAGTAATGAGAGGGGACCACAAGAAAATCACAGGCAAGGTCACAAAAGTGGACCTCAAGGAATCAAAGGTCTATGTTGACAGCCTGAAAAGAAAAAAGGTCTCGGGTGAGGAGGTTGTAATACCGATTCATGCGTCAAACCTTATGATCATCAAGGCCGACATGGCTGACAAGAAAAGACAGAGGGCAATAAGGAGGGCGAAGTAATGCCAAGACTGAAAAGACCTACTGTTCCATGGTCAATGGAAAGGAAGAAAGCAAGGTTTGTTACAGCGCCACGTGGAGCGCACAGAAAGGATGAGAGCATACCCCTGTTAGTTGTAATAAGGGACATGCTGGAACTGGGAGAAAATGCAAAGGAGGCCAAGTCAATAATTAAGGGAAGAGAGGTCAAGGTAGACGGGAGAATAATGACAGATACAAAAAGCGGAATCGGGCTTTTTGATGTTGTGACTGTTGGTGGGAAGAGCTACAGGATGGTGCCAGGAAAAGTAATGAGGGCTATTGAGATACCTGAGAATGAGGCAGACAGGAAGGTATGCAAGATAATAGGCAAGGTGGTGCTGAAAGGAGGAAAGATTCAGCTCAACCTTCATGATGGAAGGAACATGCTGGTAGAGGAGGACAAGTATTCTGTTAATGATTCGTTGCTGATACAACTTCCGGAACAGAAGATAATTGATGCTGTGAAGTTCGAGCCAGGCATATTGGTAATAATCATCTCAGGAAAGCACAGCGGAAAGATTGCCAAACTCAAGAAGATAGAGAAGGGAATGGTCAAGAGGGTCTGGTTAGAGACAGAAGGAAGAGAGATGGAAACACCGATGAGGGTGGTAATGGGAATCGGAAGCAAGGAACCATTGATAAAGACAGGTGAATGATGATGAACCCAATGAAGGAAATCAGGATTGAGAAAGTTGTGGTCAACATAGGGTGCGGAGAGCCAGGAGAGATGCTGGAAAAGGCCAAGAAGCTGCTGACCAGCCTTACAGGCAAGAAAGTGGTAAAGACCCATACAAGGAAGAGGACCACCTTTGGTGTAGGCAAGGGAAGGCCAATAGGATGCAAGATAACCCTTCGCGGGGAAGATGTAATGGAATTTCTGAAGAAGCTTCTTGATGCTGTTGACTTCAAGCTTGCCGCGTCTGTTTTTGATACACAGGGAAACTTTTCCTTCGGCATAAAGGAGCACATATCCATTCCTGGGGTGCGTTATGATCCTGAGATAGGAATATTCGGAATGGATGTTTGCATAAGACTGGAAAGGAGAGGTTATCGCGTTGCCAAAAAAAGAATTTCCAGCAAGGTAGGAAAGGCGCACAGGATAACTGCCGGAGAAGCAAGGGAATGGGCAGAAAAAAACCTGAATGTTAAGGTGGAATAGATGGCTGTAAGAAAACACGGCAAGGGGAAGTACAGATGCAGGAGATGCGGAAGGAGCGGAGGCGTAATAAGGAAGTACGGGCTGATGCACTGCAGGCAGTGCATGAGGGAAGTAGCCAAAAAACTAGGATTCAAAAAATATTCATAAGGTGATGTAATGAGGCATGACCTGCTTTCAGACGTGCTGTCAACAATAAAGAACGGCGACCTGCTTGGAAAGAAAGATGTAGTCACACCAGCGTCCACCATGATTAAAAACGTCCTTCTGGTCCTGCAGTCGTACAATTACATAGGGAATTTCGAGTTCATAGACAATGCAAGAGGAGGCAAGTTCAAGGTCTCCCTCCTCGGTACAATAAACAACTGCGGTTCAATAAGGCCCAGGTTCAGGGTAAAAAAAGAGGATTATGAGAAATACGAGAGGAGATTTCTGCCTGCTTCAGGCTTTGGAGTAATAATAGTCTCCACTTCAGAGGGTGTCATGAGCCATGAAGAGGCAAAGAAAAGAAAGATAGGAGGCAGGTTGCTGGTATTTGTGTACTAGGTGCATGATATGGAAAAGACAGTCAAGATAGCTGAGGGGACTGAGGTTGCAGTCAAGGGACTTAAGGTAAATGTGAAAGGGGAGAGAGGCGAGCTTGAAAAAGATTTTTCCAGTCCCATCTTTTCAAAGCTCATAACCATAGAGAAGGTGGATGACAAGGTTGTTGTGAAGTCAAAGAGCGACAAAAGAAAGGTAAAGGCAGAAGTGGGCTGCATAGCCGCCCACATAAGGAACATGATAAAGGGAGTGAAGGACGGGTGGAAGTACAAGCTGAAGATAGTTTATGTTCATTTTCCTATGACAGTGAAGGTTTCCGGGGACGAGGTGCATATCACAAACTTCCTCGGAGAGAAGTTCCCGAGGAAAGCCAGAATACTGGAAGGCACAAAGGTCGAGATAAAGGGCGATGAGATAACTGTCACAGGAACAGACATAGAAAAAGCAGGCCAGACAGCAACCAACATAGAGCAGGCAACCAAAGTACCTGCAAGAGACAGGAGAGTTTTCCAGGACGGCTGCTTCCTTGTGGGGAGGTCATGAGCATGAATCCAAAAAAGAAACAAAAGTTCCTAAGGCAGGAATGGTTCAGAAAAGTTTCATTAGGAAAGAAGTGGAGAGCACCCAAGGGAAAGCAATCGAAACTAAGGAAGCATATCAAAGGAAAGGGATTCATACCAACAGTTGGTTATGGCAGCCCGAAGTCCATGAGAGGCAAGCACCCGTGCGGTCTAGTTGAGGTGGTTGTGCGAAATACATCAGAACTGGACAGGATAGAACCAGGGAAAGAATGCATAAAGATAGCCTCTACTGTGGGAAGGAAGAAGAGGGGAGATATAATCAAGAAGGCACAAGAAAAGAAAATCAAAATACTGAACCCGAAAAAGGCCGAAAAGAAAAAGGCAAAGAAGAAGGAAGTAAAAAAAGAAGAGAAGAAGGAAGAAAAACCAAAAGAGGAGAAGAAGGAAGAAAAACCAAAAGAAAAACCTGAGGAGAAGAAGGAGAAGTGATTTTATGTTCATGATATCGATAAAAAACTGCCCGACGTGCGGCATAAGGGGAAGGAAATGGAAAAATGACAAGGAGATACTGGTGTGTCCTTTATGCAATGCAATATTTTCAGAATTCGGAATAATAAGCGAAGGAAGTGAGAGGGAGAGCCATAATACGTGAGTGGTTTTATGAGACAGCACAGTACATCAAATTCCCAAAGAAAGCTTGCAGCAAAGATACTGAAATGCGGGGTGAACAGGGTATGGATGGATCCGTCAGCAGCACCAAGAATAAAGAAGGCCATAACAAGGTCTGATATCAGAGGGATGATTGATGATGGGATAATCAAAAAGCTTCCTGTAAAGAAAAGGAAAAGGATAGTATACAGGAAGCAGAGGACAGGAAGCAGGAAGGGAAGGAAAGGAGCAAGGGAAGGCAAGAAAACAGACTGGCTGAAGATGGTAAGGCCACAGAGGAAATTGCTGCTGGAATACAAGAAGGACGGCAAGCTGAAACCGCTTGCCTACAGGAAGGTCTACAGAAAAATCAAGGGAGGAGGCTTCAGGAGCAGGGCGCACCTGAAGACATACCTGAAAGAGAACAACCTCCTGATTGAGAAAGGTGAGTAGAAATGGCGAAGATAACCAAAGGCTACAAACTGCCCCACAAGAGGAGAAGGGAGAAAAGGACAGACTACAGAGCAAGGCTCAGGCTCATCAGGTCAGGAAAGGTGCGCCTGGTGATAAGGAAATCCTCAAGTCACATGAATGTCCAGTTCATAGATTATGTTCCTGAAGGTGACAGGACCGTGGTTGCTGCCAATTCACAGGAGCTCAAGAAGTACGGATGGAAGGGAGGCACAGGCAACATACCTGCAGCATACCTTACAGGGCTGCTCGCAGGTACAAGGGCAAAAGACAAAATAAAAGAAGCTG